>NZ_JBXASU010000008.1:0-138838 GCF_058809705.1 Cupriavidus sp. MPR-AND1C
GTCATGGTGGTGGCGGTCATGGAGGTGGCGGCGGCCATGGTGGCCACGGCGGCCGATAACAGCGCGCCCAAACAGCCCTCGCGACGCACACTGGCAAACGGGTTCAGCCAGCCTGGAAATTCTGGCCATTGCCGGGCACGCCGGCGTGGCCCAGAATTTCGCGCACCCCCTGTCCATGCGGGCAGCTGCGATTCATACAAGAAACCAGGAGACCACCATGCGCGACTACGCCGAGGCTATCGCCGGCTTTTCCTATGAGGCATCGATCTCGGAGTGCCTGAGCGGCAAGCTCGATGCCATCAACGCCTGCGTCGAATGCTGCGACCGCCATGCACTGCCAGGGCGCATCGCGCTGTTCTGGGAGAGCCGCGACGGCACCAGCGAGACCTATACCTTCAGCCAGTTGCAGAAGCTCTCCGCGCAGTTCGCCAGCTTTCTCGCGGCGCAGGGCATCGGCCCCGGCGACCGTGTGGCTGGCCTGCTGCCGCGCACCCCGGAGCTGCTTGTCACCATCCTCGGCACCTGGCGCGCGGGCGCGGTCTACCAGCCATTGTTCACAGCCTTTGGCCCCAAGGCCATCGAGCATCGCCTGCAAACCTCCGGCGCCCGGCTCGTGGTCACCGACGGCGCCAATCGCGGCAAGCTCGATGAGGTGGAGAACTGCCCCCAAGTACTCACCGTTGGCGGCGCCAAAGGCCGCGGTATCGCGCGCGGAGACTTCAGTTTCTGGGCAGAGCTTGAGCGCCAGCCGGTCCGGTTCGATCCGGTCATGCGCACCGGCGACGATCCCTTCCTGATGATGTTTACCTCCGGCACCACCGGCCCCGCCAAGCCGCTGCTGGTACCGCTCAAGGCCGTGGCTGCGTTCGCGGGCTATATGCGCGACGCGGTCGACCTGCGCCCCGAGGATGCCTTCTGGAACCTCGCCGACCCTGGCTGGGCCTATGGCTTGTACTACGCGGTGACCGGGCCTCTGGCCCTGGGCCATCCCACCACGTTCTATGACGGCCCATTCAGCATCGAGAGCACATGCCGGATGATCGACAAGTACGGCATCACCAACCTGGCCGGCTCGCCCACCGCCTATCGCCTGCTGATCGCGGCGGGGCAGGCCGTGGCCGGCCCGCTGCGCGGCAAGCTGCGCGCGGTCAGCAGCGCGGGCGAGCCACTTAACCCGGAAGTGATCCGCTGGTTCGCCGACCAGCTCGGCGTCACCATCCACGATCACTACGGCCAGACCGAGCTCGGCATGGTGCTGTGCAATCACCACGCGCTGCGCCATCCCGTGCACCTGGGCGCGGCCGGCTTCGCCAGCCCGGGCCATCGCGTGGTGGTGCTGGACGACGACGCACGCGAGTTGCCGGCCGGCCAGCCTGGCACGCTCGCGCTGGATATGTCGAAGTCTCCGATGGCCTGGTTCGCCGGCTACCACGGCACGCCCACCGGCGCCTTCGTCGGCCAGTACTACCTGAGCGGCGACACCGCGGAGCTGAACCCCGATGGCAGCATCAGCTTTATCGGACGCGCCGACGATGTCATCACCACCTCCGGCTACCGCGTCGGCCCGTTCGACGTGGAGAGCGCGCTGATCGAGCATCCGGCGGTGGTCGAGACCGCGGTCATCGGCAAGCCCGATCCGGAACGCACCGAACTGATCAAGGCTTTTGTCGTTCTCGGCCCGGAATACAAGGCGAGCCCGGAGCTGGCCGAAGAACTGCGCCTGCACGTGCGCAATCGCCTCGCGGCCCACGCCTATCCCCGCGAAATCGAGTTCGTGCCCGAGTTGCCGAAGACACCGAGCGGCAAGGTCCAGCGCTTTATCCTGCGCAACCAGGAAGTGGCGCGGCAGCGCGAGGCGCAGGCGTAGCGCAGCCGGCACGGCTGCCGGCACAGCAAAACACGGGGGGGCGCTGCCTGGCAGCGCCCTTTTTCCATTCTCCCGTGTCCACGTGTGGCTGGAAGCGCTTTTTTGACGGGCCGCTGAAGATGTCCAATCTTATCGAACAAGATTGCCAACTCTTTCGTACGGCTTATTGCCCTGCGCTGTCCATACTCCATTCACACCACCACAACACGTTCTCAGGAGAACACCATGAATCGCTTCGAAGGCAAAACCGTACTGGTCACTGGCGGCAACAGTGGCATGGGCCTGACTACCGCGCAGGCATTTGCCGCCGAGGGCGCGCGCGTCATCGTGACGGGCCGGGATACCGCGACGCTGGAGGCAGCCAAGCCCACGCTGGGCGCCAACGCGCTGGCCATCCAGAATGACGCCGGCACCGTGGCCGCAGCCCGCGCGCTGGCAAAACGCCTCGACGATGAAGGCATCAAGCTCGACGCCGTATTCATCAACGCGGGCATCGCCAGGTTCGCGCCGCTGCCGGATGTCGAAGAATCGATGTGGGACCAGACCTTCGATACCAATGTGAAGGGTCCCTTCTTCCAGATCCAGGCGCTGGTGCCGCTGTTCAATCCAGGCGCATCGATCGTGCTCAACGGGTCCATCAATGCGCACATCGGCATGCCGTCATCCGCCGTCTATGCGGCCAGCAAGGCTGGCCTCATATCGCTGGCCAAGACACTCTCGGCCGAACTGCTGCCGCGCGGCGTACGCGTCAATGTGCTCAGCCCGGGCCCGGTGACCACGCCGCTCTACGGCAAGCTCGGCCTGGACGCCGACGCCCTCGCCAACACCGCCGCCCAGATCAAGAGCCAGATTCCGCTCGGCCGCTTTGGCGAGACGAAAGAAATCGCGGCAACGGTGCTGCATCTCTCGGCCACCGAGTCGGCGTTCATCGTCGGCACGGAGATCATCGTCGACGGCGGCATGAGCCAGTTGTGAGGCTCGAGCGGGCTCAACCGACTTTACTGGCTTGACTGACTTATCTGACTTATCTGACCTGACATCAGCAAGGAGCACTGAACACCATGAGCGAAAGCATCGCCTTTATCGTCCACCTGCCGGGTAAGCCAGAGCATCGCGACGAACTCGAATCCAGCTTGCTGCAAGTGCTGGAGCAAATGGCCAAGGAGCCGGATTTCGTCAACACCTACCTGCATCGCTCGGTCGAAGACCCCGATACGCTGGTGCTCTACGAGACCTGGGCTTGCAGCCCCGCGTATTTCCAGACGCATCACTTGAGCCGGCCCTATCGGCAGGCGTATGAGCAGGCATTGCCGACGCTGCTCAAGCGCGAGCGCACGCTGGAATTCCTCAAGCCGCTGCGCGCGTTCGAAAAGCCGGCGGCATAAGCTCGGGCAGCTGACGTTGCCTTGATGGCGGGAGCCGGAAGACGAAGAAGACGATCATCCGGAAGTGGAGGCCTCGGTCTTTGCGCCCGCCCCGGATCGTCATCGGGATTCCATATGGAGCGCGCCAGGAGGACAGGCAGGCGCATGCCGGCCGCCGCATGTCGTGAAAAAACGTGCGATTACCGATTACCGATTGCCGATTGCCAACAGAGAGGCCAGAAAGTCCCTGGATTGGCGGGGGCGGCAGGGTACTACCGCAAGCACCCCCCACACGGTTGGGTATACCCATGTCGACCTTGCTGCACAGCAGCAAGCGGCATACTCCGTTTATTCGGGTATCTCCCTAGGGGCTATCCAAATAGGGGGCTCTAGAATCTGCCCTTGGATGGTGCACTGCGCAAATCAGTGATGCCGCCGCCTTTCCGAATCTCACATTCGACCCGTTTGCCGCGACGGCACATCCCGTGCATGTCGGCCTGGCTGCCGGGCGATACACAGGAGAACACGCATGTTCGTTTTTTCGTCCGACCAGTTCGCTGAAGCCCAGAAAGCCCATTTCGCCAACCTGTTCGCGCTGACGAATACGGCTTTCGACGGTTTCCAGAAACTGGCCGAGCTGAACCTGCAAGCCGTGAAGTCGAACCTGGCGGAGAGCCAGGAGAACGTGCAGGCGGCCTTGTCCGGTGGCGACCTGAAGGATGTCTTCAGCGCACAGGGTAAGTTCGCGCAGCCGGCAGCCGACAAGGCGCTTGCGTATGCCCGCCATGTGTACGAGATTGCCTCGGCCACGCAGGCCGAGCTCACCAAGACGGTGGAGGCGCAATACGAACAGCACAACCGCAGCGTGCAGACTTTCGTCGATACGTTCGTGAAGAATGCGCCGGCCGGATCGGAGGCGCTCACCGCCCTGCTGCAGCAGACGGTTGCCGCCGCCAACAACACCTACGAATCGGTGCAGAAGGCCTCGAAGCAAGCGGCTGAAACGGTGAAGTCCAACATCGAAGCATCGACCGCGGCCGCGACTGGCGCAGTCCAGCAAAGCGCACGCCGCGCTGTCAAGGCGTAAAGCACGCCCGCGCAGCGCGGCCTTCCCGTGCTGCGCGGGAGATTCGCGCATTGCCTTCGGCTACGCCGGGCGCCTTGGAGGCCGTTTCAGAATGATGCGAAGCGGTTCTGGCCAGGCGCGCGGCCGCAGACCGTACAAGTGGATCGGCCAAGGCCGCGCAACGACGCCTGAATCTCTTTGAGATGGCTCGCGCTTACTTGCCCTTCGGCTTCATCAGGTTTTTCGCCTCTTCGATATTCTGCTCCGCGCGCCTGGTAATCACGGCCAGCGCCTCGGCCTGCGATTTCTGCGCCATCTCCGCCAGTTCACGCATATTGTTGAACGCCTTCTGCAGGCCCTGCTGAACGAACTCGCCCTGCTTGGCCATGGCCTCGGCCGGGTTGCCGCCGGTGGTCATCTGTTGCGCCGCCGACTGGATCTCCTGCATGGTCTTGCTCAGGATCTCCGTTTGCTTTTGCACCAGTGCCTGCATGCCTTCGTAGGCCACCTTGTTGGCCTCCGTGATGGCTTCGATATCCTTGCGCCGCGCTTCGATTACCGAAGTCATATCGACCCCGGGGAGCTTGTACTGCTCGAGCAACTTGCTGAAATCGGTGAACGGATTGGACGGTGTCGACATGATGCATCTCCTCGCTGGGGGTAGGTGAAGCAGGAAACTGGCCGCGCCGTGATCCGGATGCTTCTGCCCGATTGACTTCTCGATGGCGGGCGCGGTAGCGCAAGTGTAGCGCGTACCGCACGCCGCCAGGAGGGGAATGCGCCACCGTTTGCAGCCGAGCGCTCCCGAACTCACATCAGGCCAGCCCGGCCCTCACCATGCCTTCACCGGGCCGTTCGAATTCGATGAACGCTTCCTTGAAAACTATGAACTGGCTCGCGCCGGGGGCCGCCGATACACTCGCCCGCACCATAACGAATTGTCTTGCGGAGACCCCATGCTTCATCAGGCCCTGGCCGGCATCAAGGTGCTGGATTTGTCCCGGATATTGGCCGGCCCATGGTGCACGCAGAACCTGGCCGACCTGGGCGCCGAAGTCACCAAGGTAGAACGCCCCGGCCTCGGCGACGATACGCGCGGCTGGGGCCCGCCCTACCTGCACCCGCCCGAAGGCAGCGCTGACGGCGATGGCGAGACAGGCCTCTCCGCCTACTTCATCTGCTGCAACCGCGGCAAGCAATCCGTGGCCATCGACTACGCCACCCCGGAAGGCGCCGCGCGGATCCGGAAACTTGCGCTGCAGGCCGACGTGCTGGTGGAGAACTACAAAGTTGGGACGCTGCGCCGCTACGGCCTGGACTATGAGTCGCTCAAGGTGCTCAACCCGCGGCTGGTCTACCTGTCGATCACCGGTTTCGGCCAGAGCGGCCCGATGGCCGACAAGCCCGGTTACGACTATGTGTTCCAGGGCATGGGCGGGCTGATGAGCTACACCGGGCACCCCGACGGCGAGCCTGGCGCCGGCCCGCTGCGCACGGGCGTGGCGGTGGTGGACCTGACCACCGGCATGTATGCCACCTCGGCGGTGCTGGCAGCCTTGCTGCGCCGTCACGCCACCGGCGAAGGCGAGTACCTGGATATCGCCCTACTCGACGTGGCAGTCGCGCTCAATGCCAACCAGGCCTCCAACTACCTGGTGTCCGGCAAGGCGCCGCAACGCAGTGGCAATGCGCATCCCAACTGCGCGCCATACGAGGTATTCCGCTGCGCGGATGGCCACCTGATCCTCGCCATCGGCAACGACGCGCAATTCGCGCGCTTGTGCGAAGTGGCCTGCCTCGGCGCGCTGGCAACGGACCCACGCTACGCCAGCAACGCGGGGCGCATTGCCAACCTGCCGGCGCTGCGCAAGCTGCTCACCGACGTGTTCCCCACCCGCGACCGGCAGAGCTGGACGCAAGCCTTCGACGCGGCCGGCGTGCCATGGGGCCCGATCCACTCCATGGAAGAAGTGTTTGCGCATCCGCAGGTCTCGCACCGGCAACTGGTGCAGCAAGCCGAGCACCCGGTGCTTGGCCGCGTGCCGATGATCCGCAACCCCATGCTGGCCGGCAGCGGCGCGCAAGCACTGGCGCCACCGCCGCTGCTCGATGAGCACGGCAGGCGTAACGGCAGCTAGTACCTGCGCGCCGACACCTAAAAAAAAACCGTCCGGAGACATCGCTTGAACAAACACATCATCGCCACCACCCTGCTCGCCGGCCTGAGCCTTGCCAGCGGCGCGCACGCCTCGGCCTACCCCGACAAGCCCATCAAGCTGATCGTGCCCTACGCGGCCGGCGGCACCACCGACATCATCGCGCGCATCGTCGGCACCCGGCTCGGCGCCGTGCTCAAGCAGCCCGTCGTAGTGGAAAACCGCCCTGGCGCGGGCGGCGCCGTGGGCAGCGCCTATGCGGCCAAGCAGCCTGCGGACGGCTACACGCTGGTCATGGAAGTGGAGAGCTCGCATGCGGTCAACCCCAACGTGTACGCCAAGACAGCCTATGACCCCGTCAGCGATTTCGAACCCATCAGCAACCTCGCCGACGTGCCCAACGTGCTGGTGGTCAACCCCGCCTTCCCGGCCAGCGACCTGCCCGCCTTCATCAAGTTGCTCAAGGCCAACCCGGGCAAGTATTCGTTCGGATCTTCGGGCAATGGCGGCCTGAGCCACATGAATGGCGAGCTGTTCATGAACGAGACTGGCACCAGGATGCTCCACGTGCCCTACAAGGGCCTGGGCCCCGCGCTCAACGATGCGGTGGCGGGCCAGATCCAGGTGGTGTTCGACAACATTCCCTCCTCCTCCAGCCTGATCCAGGGCAACCGCCTGCGCCCGCTGGCTGTGGCTGCCGGGAAGCGGCTGAAGGTACTGCCCAATGTGCCAACCTATGCCGAGGCCGGCCTGCCGGCCATGAACAATCCCTCCTGGTTCGGCCTGGGCGCGCCCGCCGGCACGCCGGCGGCTATCCTGGACAAGCTCAACGACGCAGTGCGGCAAGTGCTGGCCGATCCCGAGGTCGTCACCGCCATCGAGAAGCAAGGCGCCATTCCCGCACCGATGACGCGCAAGGCATTCGCCGAGCTGATCCGCGGCCAGAACGCGCACTGGAAGAAGGTCGTCGAAGATATCCATTTCACAAAACTGCAGTGAGTCCACGCCATGAGCCAAGCAGATAACAAGCCATACGCCGGCATCGAGATCAATGCGCTCGGCATCGCCACCCTCACCATCCGCGAGGCCGGCTCGCTCAATATCCTGAGCACGCCGGTCATCGCCGCACTGACCCAGGCCGTGGCCGAGCTCGCGGCCCGGGACGAGATCCGCGTGCTGATCGTGCAAGGCGCCGGAGAGAAAGGCTTTATCGGCGGCGCCGACATCAAGGAGATGGCCGCCCTGACCCGTGACAGCGCACAGCGCTTCATCAGTGGCCTGCGTGGCCTGTGCGACGCGCTGCGCCACTTCCCCGTGCCGGTGATCGCGCGCATGCCCGGCTGGTGCCTGGGCGGCGGCCTGGAACTCGCGCTGGCCTGCGACATCCGCGTCGCCGCGGACAACACCCATGTCGGCATGCCCGAGGTCAAGGTCGGCATTCCGTCGGTCATCCACGCCGCGCTGATGCCCCGCCTGATCGGCAACGCCCGCGCCGCATGGATGCTGCTGACCGGCGAGATCTCCGACGCGCGCGAAGCGCTGGCCTGGGGCCTGGTGAGCAAGGTGGTGCCGCTAGCCGAACTGGACGCCGAAATCGAACGCCTCGCCACGCTGCTGGCCGGCTTCGGCCCCGCCGTGGTGCGCCAGCAAAAGCGGCTGTTGCGCGAGTGGGAGGAGGCGCCGCTGGATGTGTCCATCAACAACAGCGTGGCGGAGTTTGGCAGTGCCTTCGAGACCGGGGAGCCGCAGCGGTACATGAACGCGTTCTTGCAGCGCAAGCGGTAAGAGGTACGCGGTAAGCAGTACGTGGGAAAAGCGGGCCAAGGGAGCCAGGACGGACTGTTCGCCGGCAGGAACAGTCTGTTCCGGGAACTCCCTTTTTTGCATTGTCCTTATGAGGCTACATTGACGCCGCTGCGATGCCCGAGCCCAAGGGGCGTCGCAAATCATAAGGAAATCAACGCAATGAAATCTCGTGCATGGCTGGCGCTGTTGCCGCTCATCCCGGGCGCCGCAATGGCGCAAGGCAGTATCACGCTTTACGGCGTGGTCGATGCCGGCATCGAATACCTGAGCCACGTGCCCAACGCCACCGGCGGCAGCAACTCCACGGTGCGCATGTCCGCCGGCAACCTCTCCACCTCGCGCTTCGGCCTGCGTGGCACGCAAGACCTGGGCAACGGCCTCAAGGGCGTATTCGTACTGGAGAACGGCTTCGACCTCGACACCGGCAAGGTCAACCAGGGCGGCCGCCTGTTCGGCCGCCAGGCCTTCGCCGGCCTGCAGGCCCGGTACGGCACCCTGACCCTCGGCCGCCAACAGACGCTGATGTACGATCTCTCGTCGGCGTTCGACCCGATGGTCATCTCGACCCGCTACTCCCTGCTGATGCACGACAAGTGGATGTCCGGCCGCGCAGACAACGCCATCAAGTTCACCGGCACCACTGGCGGCGTCTACTACGGCCTGTTCTACAGCACCGGCTACGACAGCACCGCCGGCGGCGAAATCGCCGGCGCATCCAAGGCGGGACGGGAATGGAGCGCCAGCTTGGGCTACGCCAACGGCCCCCTGTCCACGCGCGTGGCCTACGACGAAGTCCGCGGCAGCACGGTCACGCTGCAGGATAACCGCGAGCGCCGCGCCGCCGTGGCCGCGGCCTATGCCTTCTCGTCGGTCAAGGTGCTGGCGGGCTACCGCTACTACCGTGGCGACTTCACCACCAGTTCCCTGCGCACCAATCTCTACTGGGCCGGCGTGCAGTACCAGGCCACACCAGCCATTTCGCTGACCGGCGCTGCGTACTACACCGACGTGCGCAACTCGTCGGCCGATCCGCTGAGCTTTGTCTTATCCGGCACCTACGCACTGTCCAAGCGTACCGATCTCTACACGATCCTCGCTTACGCGAAGAACCGCGATGGGTCTGCGATGGGATTGTCCGGGTTCGGGCCGTCGCTGAATGCCAATGCGACAACGCTGGTGAATACCACGGAGCAAGTCGGCGCCGGGCAGAGCCAGGTGGGTGCGATCGTGGGCATGCGGCATCGGTTCTGAGCCGCTCTTCTTGGGTTGCTCGCCCAGCGCAAAACGCTTTATCGACCTTGGCCCGCGCTTAAGCGGGCTTTTTTTTCGGCCAGACAGCTTCTGGCGAAAGCGCTGGCCGGCCGGCGGCCTGAGGCCGCCAGCCACGAACTATCGCGGTGCGACCGCGACCCTTTCCTCGCTGCGCGTGTGGCGTGCGACCTCGCCCGCCTCCAGACGCAACGGCTTGCGGCCAAAGCTCGTATAGAGGGGGAGCTGGTCGCTGTAGTGCGGTGAGCGCGTGCCATCCGGCGCGACGAACCCGCTCTGCCCCGGCGCCACCACATCCCATGCCTGCGTCTTGCCGGCAGCGGCGGCACTGCCGAACACGATCAGGTCATTCTCCGTCCCGCGGTTCTGGTACTCCGGCACGCGAATGGCTTCGGCCGCATCCGCCTGCGGAATGCCGAAGAAGTTGTTCGCGCGGAAGGTGAGCATCACGGCTGGCGGTTGCCAGCGGGCGATATCGTCCCCGTACCTGGCCGACAGCGATGTCCAGGTGTCGCCCAGTGCGGCGCGAATGACATCGTCCGGCGCGGCGCCGCCAAACAGGTCCACGCGCTGGGGAATGGCCGAGCGAGATCCGAGCAACGCCTCGTAAAGAACCTTGCTGCCCGTGCTGAGGTTCAGCGAGCCGGTGGGTCCATCCTGCGTCGTCTCGTAGCCGCTGGCCATGTACCACTTGTCGAACGGCGCGGGAACCGCCTTGACGACGGTCCTTGCCAGCATCGACGTGAGCCAGGCGTTCATGATGGCCGAGCCGGGCTGGGCGTACTTTCCAGTGTCGCGCGGGTCGTCGTTGATGCCGTTCCAGCCCGCCAATGTATCGGCGAGGCGGCGGCGCGGATCATCGGCGGGCAGCGCCGCCGCGGCATTGCGGATGAACGGCAGGAAGTGCCGCACGTTCAGGTCCGAGCGGCTGGTGTCCTTCAGGATCTGCCAGGCATCGTCGCTGTCGAGCGTCGCGTGCGCCTCGATGCGATGCTGGATTTCGACATTGCGGTCCGCCGCGCCCCACAGGAAGGCAAACAGATCAGAGGCCGGGTAGCCCTGCTCAGGCGAGTTGTTCCAGTTGGCGATATAGCCGGAGTGCGGGTTGTAGACCTGTGGGTTGGTGGAGAACGGCAGCACGCCGCGCCAGTCCCATTCCCCGGTGCCGGGCACGGGCAGGCGCGGATCGTGGCCCGTGCGACGATGTGGATAGGCGCCGGTGTGTGCGTATCCGATATTGCCCTGGCGGTCCGCGTAGTACCAATTGATGGTCAGGGCCTGTCGTGCGGCCTGCGCGGTCCAGCTCTTCCAGTCATGCGCCTGCGCCTGATGGGTCCACGCCAGGAGCGACTGCACTTCCTTTCCGCTCCAGGCGCGTGCCTTGGCATAGGCAGTTTGCGTGGCGTCGTCCCGCTGCATGACGATGCCGTGCACGGTGCGGTAGACGGTGAGTGTCACAGGCGCGCCATCCTTGACGTGGATGATCTCGGCGCGCTTTTGCATCTGCACCCACTTGCCGTTGTGCCAGTAGAAGTCAGGCCGAGCGGGGTCGACGCGCTCGGCGAACATGTCGATGTCGTCGCCAAAGCCGGCAGTCGATCCCCATGAGATCTTGCCGTTGTGGCCAAACAGGATGCAAGGGTAGGCAAACGGCGTATTGCCGACGATATCGAAGCCCGCGCCATGCAGGCCGATACCGTAGGTGTAACCCGGGTTGAACCAGCCAAACTGTGGCCCGTTGAGCATGATCGCCTTGGCGCCGCGCGCACGCTGCTTGCCGATCACCCACATATTGCTGGTGGTCGGGAAGCCGGCGGGGCCGTTGGCGCCGCTCTGCGCATACTGGGCGAACACGGTGTCGCGGTTGGCCTGCGTGTCGAGCGCGAGCAGCATGCCGTCATCGCCGCGCGCGGGCCGCTGCGCCATCGGCGGCGGTCCGTCGTAGCGTGGCAATGCGTAGGCAAGTTCGCCGGTGCCTGCCGGGGCGCCGAGCCGTATCGGGTAAGTACGCTCGCCGGCCGCGATGGTGGTGACCGCCTTTGGATTGACGAGCCACTTCAACTGCGTGAACAGGTCCATGCCACGCGCTTCACCATACCGGTCTTTCAGGGCGGTAAGCAACGCCAGGTTGTCCACCTCGCTGGTGCTGTCGGAGAAGCGGTTCGCCATGGTGCCGACGAACACCATCGCCACGTCGAATGCGCTCCAGTCTGACGGCTTGAAGCCCGCATCGTTGAACTGCTTTGGCATCAAGGTGTCAGGCCGCGCACGAACCTGCGCGATCCACGCATTCATCCCGGCGGCATAGCCATCGAGGATGTCGCGCTCCCTCTTCGGCAAGGCCGCGATTTGTTGCTCGATCGCCGCGGGCCAGTAGTTGCCGCGCGTGGCCAGGTCGAACTTGACGAACTTATCGCCCAACACCTCGGCCACCGTTCCTTGCGTGCTGCGCTTTGCCATCTCCATCTGGAACAGCCGGTCTTGCGCGACGGCGTAGGCATAGCCATAGAAAAGCTTGTAGGCGGTATCCGCGTAGATATGCGGCACGCCATACTCGTCCCGCTTGATCACGACCTGCTGCGCGGCATGGGACGAGGCCGCATGCGCCGTCGCAAGACCAATGGGAATATCCGCGATGCCGCCGAGGGCGAGGATGACGGCAGTCGATGCAATGCGGGCAAGGCGGGGGCGCAGGGTCATGATGTCTCCGGAGTCATTTTTCTTTATGGCGCCGGCACATCCTAAAATAAACCGACCGGGCGGTCAATTA
This sequence comes from Cupriavidus sp. MPR-AND1C, assembly GCF_058809705.1. Classification (NCBI taxonomy): domain Bacteria; kingdom Pseudomonadati; phylum Pseudomonadota; class Betaproteobacteria; order Burkholderiales; family Burkholderiaceae; genus Cupriavidus; species Cupriavidus sp. MPR-AND1C. Next base: position 12,299 of record NZ_JBXASU010000008.1, read on the forward strand.
ATTAAGGGGCGTATCCCAGCCCGGAAGGAACGCGTCGGAATGGAGCGTCCTGGCCCATGAAATTCAGTCAACGTCACTTCCGGGATCGGTGACAGACGGCACTTTGCATCGTTGAAGCGACAGTACCCTGGCGCGCCTGGCGGAATGCTTGCGAAGTCATTCCCGACTCGCCCACCAGGGGTATGCACTCGGGCGCCAGAACGGCGGAAAGAGGGTGTCTCTGAGCCCTATGGCAAATTTCTGCCGGGAAGCGAAGGCGTCCTTCCGCGCGCGCCACTGGCGCGCACTGCTTGCCGGTCGATGGCTCGTGTGCGGTTCCTGTCCCGGCCTGCTGCCTTGCGCCCATGGCTGTCGGGCAGGCTGCGGCCGCCCAGGTAAGTGTCGGCGCGGCCACTGAAAGCGCCGAGCCTGACTTCCTCGCCCATCCCCCCGACAACATGCTGCGCCTGGGCGGCTCCCGAGGTCGCTGCCAGCATGGCAATCGCCATCAAGGCAAACGAGTAGATCTTGTTCATGCGCTTTTTCCTGCGTTTCATGTTGCACGGCATGCCGCCGTACTGGCGGCCGCAATGTTTTGGGGCTCGGGGAGCATAGTGCGACGGGCCTCCCTCGGTTGTAATCAATTGTTAATACCTGGCAGGTGCGAGGGCGCAAAGCCACAATGCGCACGGCCCGGTGCGTGCTGGCCCGGCTATGGCGCCGAGATGTGGTTGTCCTTGATCACCTTGGACCAGACGGTGGACTCGCGTTTGAGCAAGCCGCGCAATTCGGCTGGGTCACCACTCTGGGGCTCCGCTCCCATGCCCACCAGTTTCTCCCTCACCTCCGGCGCCGCCATCGCGGATCGCACTGCGCTCCTCAACGCCGCCAGCGCTTGCGGCGGCGCCTTGCCGGTGGCGAACACGCCGAACCAGCCCATGGCCTGGAAATCAGGCACGCCGGAGGCTGCGACGGTAGGCAAGTCCGGCAGCAACGGCGTGCGGGCCGGACTCGTCACGGCGACTCCTCGCAACTGCCCGCTCTTGATGTATGGCGTCAGGATGGCGACATTGTCGATGCCAGCCTGCAGCCGGCCGGCAAGCAGGTCGGGCATCAGGGCGCCAGTGCCCTTGTAAGGCACGTACTGCATGTCGACGCCGGCTTTGGTCTTGATCAGTTCCCAACCGAGATGCTGGGCGGTGCCAGGGCTGGATCCCGCGTAGGAGATCTTTCCGGGATTTGCCTTGGCGTACGCAATCAGTTCAGGGAGCGTTTTCACCGGCAGCGACGGATGCACGACCATCACATACGGGGAAGTGGCCACAATCCCAAGAGGCTCGAGGTCCTTTTCCGGTTCCAGCCTGGTGGCCGCATACAGCGCGCGATAGGTCGCCAATTGCGACGAAGCCATCAACACGGTGTAGCCATCCGCCGAGGCCTTCGCCACGCTCTCCGCCGCGATCAGGCCACTGGCACCGGTGCGGTTCTCGACCACCACACTCTGGCTCAGCGACTGACTCATCCTGGCAGCGATCAGCCGGGCGATCACGTCAGTGGTCCCGCCCGCCGGCGTGCCCACCAGCATGCGAATGGGTGCGGTCGGGAACTTGGCTTGCGCGGTGGCGGCGCCACCGGCACAAGCCATCAGAAGCGCCGCCACGCAGCGTAGCGTCGTGATCCTGTTTCGCATCATGTCTCCGTCTATATCGCATCTTTATCATTGCACCGGCCCGGCACGCTTGCCGGTTACCGCTTGGCGCCGAACTCCGCCTGCTCCCGGGTCCACCCGGCCACTTGACCGCTCAGGCTCACACCGATCCCCGGCCGCGTCGGCACCAGCATGCGGCCGTCCTTGATTTCGAGGCGTTCGTTGAACAATGGCTCCAGCCATTCAAAGTGCTCAACCCACGGCTCGCGCGGGTACGCTGCCGCGAGGTGGACATGCAACTCCATGGCAAAGTGAGGGGCAATCATCAGTCCCGCGTGATCGGCCAGCGTTGCCACCGTCAGGAAGGGCGTGATGCCGCCCACGCGCGGGCCATCGGGCATCAGGTAATCGGCTGCGCGATGGCGAATCAGGTCCCAGTGCTCTGCCACGCTCGTCAACATCTCGCCGGTGGCGATCGGCGTGTCGAACTGGGCGGCCAATGCGGCATGGCCTTCGGAGTCGTAGGCGTCCAGCGGCTCTTCGATCCAGATCAGGTTGAACTGCTCCAGGATGCGGCACATGCGCTGCGCGGTCGGCCGGTCCCACTGCTGGTTGGCATCGACCATCAGCGCAAAGCCATCACCCAGGTGTTTGCGCACTGTCTCTACCCGCTGGATGTCGGCGGCGCAGTCGGGCTGCCCCACCTTCAGCTTGATGCCGCCGATGCCCTTCTCCACCGATTTGCTCGCGTTCATCAGGAGCTGGTCGAGCGGCGTATGAAGAAAGCCACCCGAGGTGTTGTAGCACTTCACCGAGTCGCGGTGCGCACCGAGGAGCTTCGCCAGCGGCAAGTTGGCGCGCCTGGCCTTGAGGTCCCACAGCGCAACGTCGAATGCGCCAATGGCTTGCGTGGCCAAGCCGCTGCGCCCAACGGATGCACCCGCCCAGATCAGCTTGTTCCACAGCCGCGCGATGTCGTTGGCATCCTCGCCGATCAGCGCCGGCGCGATCTCCCTGGCATGTGCGAATTGCCCGGGTCCCCCGGCCCGCTTGGCGTAGCTGAATCCGAGCCCCTTGTCGCCACCTTCCGTCTCGATCTCGGCAAAGAGTATCGCGATCTCGGTCATCGGCTTCTGTCTGCCGGTCAGCACCTTGGCGTCGCTGATGGGCGTCGCGAGCGGCAGGTACACCGACGAAAGCCGGATCGATGCGATGTTGTCGTTTGCGCCGGTCTTCGGCTGGTGCTGCGTGGTCATGCTTGTGCTCCTGATTCCTTGAGATACGGCCCACCGGGGCCGCCTGGTGATGCATGGTGACGCCTGGTGCCGGCCCTACTCGACCATTGCACCGGATTCCCTGACGGTCTTGCCCCATTTCTCTATTTCCGCCTTGACGAACTCGTTCGCCTTGGCGGGTGAACTGCCGACCACGACGAAACCTGCGGCCTCCAGTTTTTCCTTGACCTTGGGATTGGCCATCGCCTTTTCCGATGCGGCGGCTAGCCTGTCGATGATGGCCTTGGGTGTACCTGCGGGGGCTGCCAGGCCGAACCAGGAGACCGCCGAGAAACCGGGGAAGCCGGACTCGGCGATGGTCGGCACGTTCGGATACGACGGGTTCCGCTCGGCGCTGAATACGGCAATCGGCCGCAGCTTGCCTGACTTGACGTACGGCAGCAGAACGTCCTGGTTCAGCGTGAGGATGGGCACATGCCCGGCGAGCGTGTCGCTGATGGCAGCGGCGCCGCCCTTGTAGGGCACGGGCGTGATCTTGAATCCTGCGGCGGACTCGAGCATCTGCATGCCCAGGTGGTTCGAAGACCCGTTGCCGGAATTGGCAGCCTGGTACTTTCCAGGCGAGGCCTTGACGAGCTTGAGGAATTCCTGAATGGTCCTGGCCGGAAACTCAGGGTTCACCACCAGCACATTCGGCCCGGTCGCCAGCAAGGAAATGTGGGCGAAATCCTTGTCCGCGTACGGCAGCTTGTTGTAGAGGCCGTAGTTGATCGCATTCGAACCCACGCCAGAGATCAACAGGGTGTAGCCGTCTGGCACCGCGCGCGCCACCGCCACGGAGCCAATGCCGCCATTAGCGCCGCCCTTGTTCTCCACGACGAACGACTGTCCGAGCTGGGCCTGCAGTTCTGCGGCCAGGATCCGGCCCATTGCGTCGGAGCTGCCCCCCGCGGGGAACGGCACAACGATGTTCACTGGCTTGGCGGGATATGGCTGCTGCGCTGCCGCCGGCAACGCCAGCGTGGCAGCGGCGAGCGCCACGCAAATCAAGGGAACGCAACGGCGCGCCTGCGCCTGGCAAATCATGGTCATGGGTGTCTCCTGCCTGATGGACTGGGCTGCCTCATGCGTAACAGGGCGAGCCCTTCTACTCGTTGCCAATGCGCTCTTCATCAACCAGACACGCAAAGTGTTAGCGCTAACATTTCAAGACGAACCACTTGGGCGTTTCGCCTGCCGATCAACAACGGCTGTATGTTAGCGCTACCATACGGCGGATTCAAGGCTTAACTTCGCGGGGAAATCCCTAACCGCACTCAAGTCGTGCTCTTGGATTTGCTTTTTGAGGTGCTTCTTCTTTCGATGATGCTGAAACCGACATCGACAACGGTCTCGGACCCAGCGGACTCCGTCTTCTCGATCCTGGCGACCAGGAAACGCGCGGCGCGAATGCCGATCGCCTTCCCATCGATGCTGACGGAACTGAGTGTCGGAGACAACTCGGCGGCGAAATCGTAGTCACCGAACCCCATCACCGCGAGTTGATCCGGAACAGCAATGCCCCGCTCTTGCGCCTCCACGACGACCCCCTGCGCCAAGGGATCGGAGCTGCAGACCACGACGTCCAGCCCAGGGGCACGTTCCAGCAGCTTGGCAAAATGCCGCTTGCCCAAGCCCATGGTGGTTGGGACCGGCACTGACTCGAGGGGCACGTCGCTGATGCCGTGCCTGGCCAACGCCGCAAGCAAGCCGCTGCGGCGAACGTCGCCACGCTGGTCATTGGCGAACACGAGTCCGAATCGCCGATACCCCTTGCCCAACAGATACTCCGCCACGGCCTCCCCGACCTGCTCGTGGGAAAATCCAACCAGCATGTCCATTGGCGAGGGACTCATATCCCAGGTCTCGACCAGCGGCATGCCGGATTTGAGCAGTCGGGTGCGCGTGGTGTCGGTATGCACCGTGCCGGTCAGCACAATGCCATCGGGACGGCGGCTCAGGATGGCGTCCAGCAATTCCTGCTCGCGCGACACGTCGTATCCGGAAAGGCCGAGCATCACCTGGTATCCGGACTTGCCGAGTTCGTCCGTGAGCGCCTGCGTGACTTGGGCGAACATGGAATTCGCGATGGTCGGCACCACTACCGCAACGAGCCGGCTACGGCGTGAAGCCAGTCCCCCTGCGAGCAGGTTCGGCACATAGCCAGTGCGCTCGATGGCACCTTTCACCACTGCGAGCGTGCGAGGCGAAACCCGTTCCGGGTTGTTCAGGACCCGCGACACCGTCATGGCAGATACGCCAGCGATGCTGGCGACATCGGCCACCGTGGCGCTGCCGGTTGCTCGGGGCGAGCTGCGAGCGTGCGGCAACGCTGCCGGTGTCTTGCCGCTGCCCTCTTCGCTGGGCGGGTTGCCCTCAATGGCTTTTTTTGCCTGCTTCATCGCTTCTGCTGGTAGTTGTGCCGGGGACCGGATAGTTGCTTCCGAGCGCCGCACTCGCAGAGTATACCCACCTGGCCAGGCAGACCCGACGACCCCGGAATCGGTACCGCGGCGCAGCGCCGCGCGCATGGCTTTCGCGCCGTTTCCGAGCAGCCGAACCTACAGAATCGCGGTGCCGCTGCCGTTAATGGAGACGGCCGTCTACGACAAGCCCTTCGCCCCGATAGATCTCGCGATCCATGAATCCCAACCGGCCAGACCAGACCCGACCGATTACCTTCCAGTGGGCGCTAGCGCTCACCTTCGTGGCCTGGTTTGTCGAGGTGATATTGACCATGTTGCTGCGCCCGGCCTTGCTGCGCAACGGCATGCAGCCGATGGCCGCTGCCAGCCTCATCCGCGTGGCCTGCTACGGGCTGGTGTTCAGCACCTTGCTGCATGCCAGCGGGTTGAGCTATCGCAAGCTGTTCCACGAGGGCGGCGCCAGCGTGGCGGCCACGCTTGGCCTGTTGGGCCCGCCGATCCTGCTGATGGTGCCGCTGATCTTGCTGCTCGACGGCCTGGCCATGGTCGGCATAGAGGCGCTGCTCCCCTTTTCCGCCGACGACGCGCGCATGATCACGCAGATGACGAGCGGCGGCATCGGCATCTGGGTGCTGGTGTGCGTGATCGCGCCGTTCGTTGAGGAGATGTTCTTCCGCGGCATCCTGCTGCGCGGCATGCTGGGGCGGTACGCGCGTGCCGATGCCACGGTGTATTCGGCCTTCGTCTTCGGCGTGGCGCACCTGAACATCTACCAGTTCGTGATCGCATTCGCCATCGGGCTGTTCGCGGCGGCGCTCTATTGCCGCACACGTTCGCTGTGGCCCGGCATCGTCCTGCACGCGGGCCTGAACGCCGGCGTCATGATCTCAGCCGCGATGGCGCCCGACAGCACGGCGCTGGAAGCGCCGCTCAGCGTGTGGGCGTTAGCGGTTCCACTAGGGCTGGCCGGGGCCTGGATGCTGCGCCGGCTGCTGTGGTACCCGCGTGGCGCGGGTGCGGCCGAAGGCCAATCCTGACAGCCAGCTTCCTCCCTGCCGGCAATCCACGAGGCCGGCGCCTGGGCAAACTTCAGCATCGGCGTCGAAGCAACCGTTGAACACCAAAGCGGGCTTAAATGTTCCAGCGATCCGCGATGGCCGCCAGACGCTGCCTGAGATCGTCGAACTCGCCGGACAAGCGCAGCGTCAGCGAGACATAGCCAGCCCATTGCGGCGCAACGGTGCCCGCAATTCGCGCAAGCGAACAAGTACCACGCGGCGCCAGGCGCGCCACCACGCCATGGGTCAACGCGCGCGCCATGCCGATCAGCATGGCGCTGATGCGGCGGTTCTCTTCGGCAAGATGGTCGCGCACGAATGCCTTGGCCTGTTCATCGTCAACGCGCGGGCGCGTGGCCGCGAGCACTTCCAGCAGGCTGATGCACACGCGCATGGCGTGCTGGATGGCTTCGAGCTGGTCCATCGAGACATTGATCTCCTTGGCCACCGACGGCATCAGCGATCGCAGCTGTACCAGCAAGCTGCCTTGCAGGACCATGGCCTGCTGCAGCACGGCCCGGTCGAAGCCCGCATCGTTGACGATGGCCGTGTGCATCCTGGCGCAACTGCGCAGGGCCTCGGCCAGCTTGTAGCGCCACGTATAGGTGGCGTGCAGGGGCAGCGCGAAGGAGAACAGCAGTGCGATCGCGATGCCGATCAGCACATCCGCCGCGCGCCAGAGGCCGTCCGCAATGGCGTTCTCGCCATGGCCGGCGACGATAAAGATGGTAATGGCGGAGAGCAGCGCCACGTAGCCACCCTTGCCGATCGCGTGATACGCACAGATGGCGCAAGCGATGACGATCAGCGCGTAGCTGAGCAAGGGCGCGTGAAAATACGATTGCTGCAGGATGATCACCAGCCCCGCGCCCGCGCCGATCAGCGTGCCGAGCGCACGCTCGGCCGCCTTCTTGCGGATATTGCCGTGGTGCTGCAGGCCGCCGATGACCACCAGCAGCGTGATCGATGCCCATTCGCCATGAGGCAGGTGGATGCCCGTGGTCAGCGCAATGGACGTCAGCAGGCCAAGCGCCACCCTGGCGGCATGAATCACCTTGGCATGGCGGTAGCGGCGCGCCGGGTCCAGCACCGGGCGCAGCACGCGCCGCAGCCACGGATGGGCACGGGAAAGCAGCGTGCTGGTCATGCTCGCCCGCCGGCTTGCGCAATGCTTTCGTCCACGCGCTGCAGCAGACGGGTGATTCTTGGCAACATCCTCGGCTACCTGGCTGACAACGAAGAAACGCTGGGCGCGACCGCCCGGCTGGCACCAGCAAAAACTACGCTAGTGTCCTCCGCCTTTCGCCGTAAGGCAACCGGGGCCCGGGCACACAGGCACGCGCCTTGCGCCGTTTCAGCCTGCGGCGAAGGTCTCGCGGCCCTGCGCCACCAGCCGCACCAGCAGTGGCGCCGGCGTCCAGTGCTCGCCGTGGATGGCATTCAACGCCCGGATCTTCTCGAGCGTGCGGCCCAGGCCGATGGTCTCGGCATGGAACATCGGCCCGCCGCGCCAGGCAGGAAAGCCGTAGCCATGCACGTACACCACGTCGATATCCGCGGCGCGCCGCGCGATGCCCTCCTCCAGGATGCGCGCGCCCTCGTTGGCCAGCGCGAGCATGCAGCGCTCGACGATCTCCTCGTCACTCACCTCGCGGCGTTCGATGCCGGCTTCCGCCGCGCAGGCGCGGATCAGTGCGTCGACCGCCGGATCGGGCAGCGGCGCGCGGCTGCCGGCTTCGTAGCGGTAGTAGCCCGCATTGGTCTTCTGGCCGAAGCGGCCTTGCTCGCAGATGCGATCGGCCACCTTGGAGTAGCGCAGGTGCGCGGGCCGCGTCGGCGCGAGCCGCTTGCGCGTGGCCCAGTTGATATCCATGCCGGCAAGATCGGCCATGGCCAGCGGGCCCATGGCCATGCCAAAGCGCGTGAGCGCGCCGTCCACCTGTTGCGGCGATGCGCCCTCCTCCAGCAGGAAGCCGGCCTCGCGCCAGTATGGCGTGAGCATGCGGTTGCCGACAAACCCTTCGCACACGCACACCAGCACCGGGATCTTGCCGATGGCCTGGGCCATCTTCATGCAGGTGGCGATGACCTCCGGCGCGGTGCGCTCGCCCTGCACCACTTCCAGCAGCTTCATGACATTGGCCGGGCTGAAGAAGTGCAGCCCGATCACATCTTGCGGGCGCGAAGTGGACGCGGCGATCACGTCGATGCTCAGGCGCGAGGTATTGGTGGCGAGGATGGCGCCGGGCTTGCATAACGCGTCGAGCCGGGCGAACACGGCCTTTTTGACCGCCATGTCCTCGAAGACCGCTTCGATGACCAGGTCGGCGTCCGCCAGGGCGGCATCGGCCAGCGTGGGCGTGATGCATGCCATCCGCTGTGCAATCTCCTGCGCCGTGAGCTTGCCCTTGGCGGCCGTGATCTCGTAGTTGCGGCGGATCATGGCCAGCCCCCGATCCAGCGCGGCCTGCTGCTGCTCCAGCAAGGTCACCGCAATGCCGGCGTTGGCAAAGGCCATGGCAATGCCTGCGCCCATGGTGCCGGCGCCGAGAATGCCCACCCGCGCCACCGTGCGCAGCGATGCGCCTGCCGGCAGTGCTGCCACCTTGGGCGCCTCGCGCTCGGCGAAGAAGAGGTGGCGCAGCGCCTTCGATTCCGTGCCTGCCACGAGCTGGTCGAAGCGGGCACGTTCGTCGCCGAGACCGGCGTCGATCGGCAGGCGCGTGGCGGCTTGCACGCAAGCAATGGCGGCGCGTTGCGCCAGCGCATTGCGCGCCTTGGCGCTAACCGCCGCGCTGCGCGCTGCAAAGTCCACGCCAGCGGCATCGGCACAAGGCCTGCGCGCGATCACCGGATGGGCGCCCGGCAAACCGGCCACGCGCTCGGCGAAGGCCACGGCCGCGGCCAGCGGCTCGCCATCGATCAGTGCATCGGCCATGCCGAGTGCCACCGCCTTGTCACCGCGCACGGGCTTGCCGCCCTGGATCAGCTCCAGCGCCGCCGGTACGCCAATCAGGCGCGGCAGGCGCTGCGTGCCACCGCCGCCCGGCACCAGCCCGAGGTTGACCTCCGGCAGCCCCAGGCTGGCATCGGCGCTGGCGATGCGGTAGTGGCAACCGAGCGCCAGTTCCATGCCACCGCCCAGCGCCACGCCATGGATGGCGGCAACCACCGGCTTGGCCGACTGCTCGATGCGCGCGATCACCTGGCGCAGGGTGGGCTGCGCGCTGGCAGCCGGCGTATTGAACTGGCGGATATCCGCGCCGCCGCAGAACACCTTGCCGGCGCCGAGGATCACGATTGCCGCCACGGCATCGTCTTGCGTGGCCTGGGCGATGCCGTCGAACAGGCCAAGGCGCACGGTGTCCCCGAGGCCGTTCACGGGTGGGTTGTCGAGCAACAGGATGGCGATACGGCCCTGGCGCCCGTATTGCACCGTCGGCACCGTCGGCACCGTCGGCACCGTAGCGGTGAGCGGGGTGAAGACGGATGCCGAAGAACGGGAAGTCATAGGATTGCGCGGGCTCAAAGCGAGGTGGAGAGAATGGCCGTAGCCTGGCTGGACAGCACGCCGCCATTGCCATGCACCAGCGCAATGTCCGCGTCCTTGACCTGGCGGGCGCCCGCCTCGCGGCGCAGCTGCGTGACGGCCTCGATCACCAGGAAGATGCTGTACATGCCCGGGTGGAGGCAGGACAGCCCGCCGCCATTGGTGTTCATCGGGAACGCACCGCCCGGCTCGATGCGCCCACCAGACACGAAGGCGCCGCCCTCGCCCTTGGCGCAGAAGCCGAGATCCTCCAGGAACAGGATCGGGTTGATGGTGAACGCATCGTAGAGCTCCACCACGTCGATATCGTCCGGCGTCAGGCCCGCCTCGGTGAATGCCCTGCGCCCGGACTCCACGGCGGGCGTGACCGTCACATCGTCCATGCAGGAAATCTGCCGGTGCCAGTGGGCATGGCCGCAACCCAGCACATACACCGGGCTGGCGTGCAGGCCGCGCGCGCGGTCGGCCCGCGTGACCACGAATGCGCCGGCGCCATCGGTGACCAGGCAGCAATCACGCACCGTGAGCGGGTCCGAGATCATCTTCGCGTTGATGACGTCATCCACCGTAAGCGGGTCGCGCGAGAACGCATCGGGATTGAGCTGCGCCCACCTGCGCGCGGCCACGGCCACCTCGGCCAGTTGCGTGCGCGTGGTGCCGTACTGGTGCATGTGGCGTGCCGCGGCCAGCGCATAGCTGCTGGGCGGGTTGAAGGGCTTGTACGGGTGCTCGTAGGGCTGCGGGTCAAGCTCGGCCCGCATCTGGTTCTGGCGCGAGCTGCTCGGCACGCTGCGCGGCGTGCTGCCGTAGCAGATCAGTACGTTGTCGCATTCGCCCGCCTCGATCGCCATGGCGGCAATCTTCAGGTCAGCGATAAACGACGAGCCGCCAAACATCGTGCTATCGGAGAATCTCGGCCGGATGCCAAGGTACTCGGCCATGCGCATCACCCACCACGGCGAGGTGAGGCTGGAGGTGATGATGCCGTCGATCTGCTGCATGCGCAGTCCGCTGGCCTTCACCGCGGCATGCGCCGCCTGCGCGATGATCTCCTGCTCGGTACGCCCGCCGGCGTGGCCCAGGCCGGCCAGCCCGGTGCCGAGGATGGCGATGGCGCCGCGCTGCGAGCCGGATGTGCTTCTGGTGCTGCCCATCATTGCGTCTCTCCCGGCGTGAATACGAGCAACGGCCCGGCTTCCTCGTGCGCGACCTGCACCTGCACGCGCATGCCGATGCGCACCGCATCCGGCGCGACGCCGGTGATGCGGCTCATCATCCTTGGCCCTTCGTCCAGGTCGACCAGGCAGACGTTGTAGTCGCCCTCCCTGCGGCGCACCGTGGTGGTGGCGTACACGGTGCCGCGCCCCGAAGGCGCAAGCCATTCCAGCGCATCCGAGCCACAGTGCGGGCAAAGCACGCGTGGAAAGAAGTGCCACCGGCCACAATCCGCACAGCGGGGAATGACGAAGCGGCCCTGGGCCAGTTGCCCGAAGTAGAAGGCGTCCGCGCCCTGGGCGTGCTGCGTGGAAGATTCGTTATGCATCGACATGGCTCCGCCCTTGCTCGTTCACCGGCTCGTTCACCTGGCCGCCCACCTACTCGTCCACCTTCACGCCGGTAACCTGCACAGTGCGCTGCCACTTGGCCACCTCGGCCTCGACGTACTTGCGGAATTCCGCCGGCCCCAGCGTGCCCGCGGCTTCGGCGCTTTGCTTGCGCAGCTTGGCCGCCATCTCCGGCGAGCTCATGATGCGGTTGGCCTCCAGGTTCAGCCGCGCCACGATCTCCGGCGACGTGCCGGCTGGCGCGTACAGACCCAGCCAGGTGTAGAGGTCATAGTTCTTGAAACCGGCTTCGGCAATGGTCGGCAGATCGGGAAACAGCTTGCTGCGCTCCGCGCTGGTGACCGCGATCGGGCGCAGCTTGCCGGCCGCGATAAACGCCGACACGCTCATGGAATCCTGGAACACCATCGGAATCTGCCCCGCCACCACATCGTTGGTCGACGGCGACGCACCCTTGTACGGCACATGCACCAGCGGCACGCCCGCCACCTGCCGGAACAACTCGCCGGCAAGGTGCGTGGAGCCGCCGACCCCGGCCGAGCCATACGGCACGCTGGGCTGCGATTTAGCCCACTTGATGAACTCCGGCAACGTCTTGGCCGGCACCGATGGGTTCACCACCAGCATGTTCGGCGCCTTGGCGATCAATGCGATCGGCTCGAAATCCTTCACCGGCTGGTAGCGCACGTTCTTCTGCACGGCCGGCCCGATCACATGGCCGGTCGCGCTAAGCAGCAGCGTATAACCATCGTTGGGCTTGCGCGCCACATACTCGGTCGCGATCTGCCCGGCGGCGCCGGGACGGTTCTCCACCACAAAGCTCTGCTTGAACGCCTGCGACAGTTCGGCCGCCAGCAAACGCCCCACGATATCGGTCATGCCGCCGGGCGCGAATGCCACCACGATGGTGACAGGCTTGCTGGGATACGGGTCCGGCTGGGCCAGCGCGGGCGCGGAGGCTGTCAGGGAAATCAGGGAACTAAGGGCGCTGCCGCACAAGGCGAGCAGGCGCAGGCGGGCCTGGATGGATTTCACGGTGTCTCCGGTCTTTCGTTCTTGTGTGCCGCCGCCTGCTCGACAAGAGGCGGAGAACGCCAACATCGATGGCTTGGGGCTGCCGGCCAGTATATTTTTGTGGCCGGAGCCCGGCCATCCGAAAGATTCGAATCACCGGTTCGTGGAATTGGAACGCTTGGGGGGTGGTTATCAAAGCCGGCGGGCGCTTGGCAGTTGCTCCGCTATGCCGGCATTCCGGCCAGCTTGCGGGACTGCCGCCGTACGCCGTCGAGAATTGCGGCGGCCAGGTCGGCGGGGAAACCTGCAGGCAGGCCGGCCTCGACCGTGGACAGCACCAGGTCCGTTGCGGCGATCAGTTCCTGGATAAGCGCTTCGACGCTCTCCTTGCTCAAGCCGACCTGCCGGCCTTGTGCAAGCCAGTGCCTGCGGCGTATCTGCCCGATCAGGTAGTCGTTCTCGTTGCCGCGAACTGCCATGGCCAGCTTTGCTTTCTGCGGCGCGACCTGATTGCGGCCGGGCCCGATGATTGGGTGAGCCGAAAGCACATCGTAGAGCGGCGTGGACCGGTAACTGCCGCGCGGCAGTAGCGCAATGCTGAAATTCTTCGCATGGCCATCTGTCGCGGCAAGCAGCCAGAACACCAGTTGCGCTTTAAAGAAGTTGCGCCGGTCGGCTTCGGCCTGCTCGGAACCAGCAAGCATGTTCATCAGCGCCGTCATGCCGGGGCCGCCATCCGCCTGGTACTTCAGCAGCGCAGGTGTGCCCGTTGCCTGGCAGAGATCCTCTTGCGGAAGACGGACAATCCAACGCCCGTCGCTCGCCCGCCGGCGGTCGAAGCGCTCGACGATCAGCGCCTTCTGGTCTTCGAAGCGTGCGATGTCGCAGCGGGCCACGGGTAGCCCATAGCCGGCAACGATCTGCGCGCACAGCCACTCGTTCTCCACCGAGGTCCGCATGTCGGCCCGCATATTGCCCACCATGCCCAACGGCAGCTTGAAGATGTGGGTGGTCGGCGTGCTGCCGTGGGGCAACATCCACTGTCCTTGATGGTGGAGCAGCGCCGTCTTCTCTTGCGCCCCCGCAATCGACAGGCGTAGCTCGTCGTCGCCATCGTAAGCACCCAGTGGCGCGGCGCTCGTGGTGTCGCGAAGCACGCGTGCGACCTGCGCTTCAGACAATGGCCTGCCGTTGATCGTCGTCAGGTCGGCTGGCACATCCCCCTCCTCCAGCAACTGCAGCGCGCCAACGCAATCGCGCCCCAGCACGGCTAGCAGTTCGAACGGCGTGACGCCGCCGGTCCGGTAGCGTTGCGCGAGGCGACGCCGGATGGCATCGCTGTCCGGCAGCAGATTGTCGAAGAAATCGGTGACGATGCGGCCCTTGTAGGACGCATTGGCCGGCAGGAATGGGAGGGACAGCGAGAGCGGGCGCCCTTGCTCGTCCTGGATCCACTCGTCAAAGTAGGTCAGCGACTCCACCTGCGCGCGCTCCCAGATGCCGACTGGGACGCCGTTCATCCAGATCTGCAGCCTTTGCTTGTGTGAGCGGCGTCCCATGCCTACCAAGCCTCGCGCCGCTTCGGCACGGTGGGCGCGGTCGCCTTCGCGCGCTTAGGCTTGGCGGAGGCGGCGCTATCTTGCGCCACCCATGCAGTCGCCGCGGTGCCTTGTCCCGGCGCCGACTGACAGGCGCTGGGACGCATGGCAGCCTGTGAGGCCACCGGACTCAATACCAGTTCCACCCCAAGAACTTGCAGGGTCCGGTAGAGACGCTCAATACTGGCCGCGGCTGGGTTGGCCTCCAGTTGGGCATAGGACTGCTGCGTGATGCCCAGCTTGGCGGCAACCTCCGCCTGCGTCAGGTGACTGGCCTTGCGAAAGCCTTGCAGGATGGGACGTAGCTGGCTGATGGCTTTGATGGGATAGTCCACGGCGATCTCCGGCACATGTTACTTACCCGACAAAGTATAACTTGTAAAAACAAAATACAGGCCAAAGATTGTAAATTCAAAATACAATCCATGCACTGTATTTCATCCAGACTCAGCCTCCGGTAAACAACTGGCTCGGCGCGATGTACACCCGGATCCCCCTGGCCTGCGCCATCGCCGGGAAGATGGTCCTCATGTCGACCGAGGTCCCGCCGATGGCCTCCAGGAACGTCCAGCCGACGGTCTTGTCGCCGGCGCGGAAGGCCACCGATTCGCCGGATGCCGCGTTCACGTAGTTCATGCCCGGGACCAGCGTGACCGTGCGGGTCGTCGTGCTCACGTCGGCGGGACTGCCGAACAGGGCGGCGACACGGGCGGCTTTCGTGGCCGGCGTGGCGCTCCAGGCGGAGGGGCTGGCGGCGGCGATGCCGACGAGGGAGAGTGCCAGAGCGGCGGCGAGCGTTTGCTTCTTGTTCATCATTTTTCCTTGTGCCTACCCTTGTCAGATTTGGGTACACGAGGAAAGTGTAGCGACGATGAATCTATTCTAAAAATGATATATTCATCACACATTCAGTCGCTTTTTTCATGCTCAGTGATGACGCCGGCAACTACGCGACCGGGGCGCCATCCTCCCGCGTGGCGGCAACACGCGGATCATTGAGCAGGAATTGCACGAACGCCGCCGTGAAGGACGGCAGCTTGCCTTCGGCGCGCACGATCAGGTTCAGCTCGCGGCGGGCCCAGGTTTCCGCCAGCCGCACGCCAGCTATCCGGGCATCGCGCAGGGCCGCCGCGGCCACGCTGCGCGGTACCAGCGCCACGCCCACGCCGGCTTCGACCAGTGACAACGCGGCCTCGAAGCTATGGGCGTGCAGCCGCACGTTGGGGCTTTTTCCGGCGCGCTGCGCCATATCGCGCAGGAAGAGGAAGTTGCTGCTGCCGCGGCTCATGCACACGAAATCGAAATCCAGCGCGGCACCGAAGCGCAGTTCGGCCTGGCGCGCCAGCGGGTGGCCGTTGGGCACCGCCAGGATCAGTTCGTCCACCGCGTAACGCACGGCACGGACGTCGCTGGCATCGATATCGCCAGCCAGAATGCCGATATCGGCCTCTTGCGCAGCCACGGCGCACGGGATCGCCTGGCTGGCGCGCTCTTCCAGGTCGATGTTGACGTCCGGGTTGGCGGCCAGGAAGCGGCTCACGCTGGGGATGATAAAACCGTTGAGCGAACTGCTGTTGGCCAGCAGCCGGATATGGCCCTTGAGTCCGGCGGAAAAGCGCCCGACTTCGCCATGCATGCGCTCCACGCCGCGCAGCAGTTCACGCACGTGCACCAGCAAGGTCTCGCCGGCAGGGGTGAGTTCCATGCCGCGCGCGCTGCGCACGAACAAGGCCGTGCCCATCGCGTGCTCGAGATTCTTGAGGCGGTAGCTGGCGGCGGATGCCGTGATGTGGCTGGCAGAGGCGCCACTGGACAGGCTCTGCGCTTCTGCAATCGCCTGGAACAGGCGCAGGTCGGTGAGCTCGTATCGCACTGTGTCTCCGGGGGCTGTCTTGTTGCTTCGCTGTTTGCCACTTGTGGCCGCGCGCGAGACAAAGCAGACGGCCCCGCGCAAGGGGGCTCATTCTAGAGCATTGCGCGGGGCCGGCCCCGGGGACGCAGGGATGGAGATGCGTGCTTAGATCAGCGTCAGGCGCACGTCGATATTGCCACGCGTGGCATTCGAGTACGGGCAGACCACGTGCGCCTTGTCGACCAGGTCTTGCGCGACGGCGCGGTCCAGGCCGGGCAGCGCGATGTTCAGGTCCACCTCGATGCCAAACCCGGTGGGAATGGCGCCGATGCCGACCTGGCCGGTGATGGCGGTGTCGGCAGGCAGTGCCACCTTGTCACGCGCCGCCACGAACTTCAGCGCGCCGAGAAAGCAAGCCGAGTAGCCCGCCGCGAACAGCTGCTCCGGGTTGGTGCCGGCGCCGCCCGCGCCACCCAGCTCGCGCGGGGTGGCCAGCTTGATATCCAGGGCGCCATCGGACGACACGGCGCGGCCGTCACGGCCTCCGGTTGCGGTGGCGGAAGCACGGTAGAGGACTTTTTCGATCGACATGATGACACTCCTGGCTAGTTGATAAAACTGGCTCATCGAGCCTTGGGTTGGAGAAAGCCTGTTCGCTTTCCACATTTAATAGTTTGCTATTAAATAGCACGCTATATATTAGACAACCAAAACGGGCTGTCAAGTTGTTCAGCCCGCCATCCGCCGCTGCTCCCATCGCGCCGGCGCCTTGATCCTTAGCTGCCGGCTGCTACGGCAAACCGCTCGCGCAACTGGTCCAGCTCCGCCTTCACGGCCATCACCTGATCGACGCTGCAGCCAGAGGCACACAGCACCGCGCGGGGCACCGCCTGCGCCGGCTCCTTGAGCGCATGGCCTTCGGCGGTGAGCGTGACAATGACCTGCCGCTCGTCGGCAACGGCACGTTCACGCCGCAGCAGCAGCTGCGCTTCCATGCGCTTGAGCAGCGGGGTCAGCGTGGCCGAATCCAGATGCAGGCGGCCGCCGATTTCCGACACGGTCAGGCCATCGGCTTCCCACAGCACCATCATCACCAGATACTGCGGATATGTCAGGCCCAGCGGTGCCAGCAACTTGCGGTACAGCTTGTTCAGCGCAAGCGACGTGGCGTACACGGAAAAGCAGAACTGCTGGTCCAGAAGCAGCGCCGACGCGGCGTTTGCCGTGGCGTCGTGTGCTGCCTGCTTGGTCCGGGAGGTGCGTTTCGTGTCCATGGGCTGAAATATATATAGCGCGCGATTCAATTGCAAGCTATTTTTCTCTTACCGAACCAGCCCTTACCGGCCCTTGCAAGGCCGTCGTAGCCATGGCGCCTCACATCAACGTGCGGAATTCAGCCCGCTTGAAACGCGTCAAGCAGAAAAAGGGTCCGTCGGCGTGCCCTGGTGAAACGACATCTGCCAACCCTTGTCAGTCAGCGTCCAGATCGAGGTGCGCAAGGTGTGCCGCTCCAGCCGGCTGTCCGGCTGCTGGCAGGCAGAGCGGTAGTTCAGCATGGCCACGCCCGGCGCAAGCGGGCGCAGCGAGAAATCCTGCGCCCAGATCGTGCCCGAGGCGGCTTCGGTGGGCAGTTGGTCGAGCGTGTCGGCCTTGGTGTAGATGCCACCGGAGCGGCCGAACTCCAGGAAGTCGTCGTGCAGCAGCGCGTCCAGCCGATGGCGGTCGCCGCGCGCGGCGGGACGGTGCAGTTCGGTTTCGAGTTGCCGGAGCAAGGGCAGCAAATCGATCTCTTGGTTCTCGTTGTTCATGTCGTGGTGCTCCTTGGCGTTCCCTGGCGCGGCGTTCCTGCCAGCGCTCTGCATTTCCGCGTCACTGCGCGTCGTCGTCCATGCCAATGGCAGTCGTGTCGATTCTCTCGACCTTGCCTTTTTGCCGCACCTCCGTGCGCAGCACGAACGCTTCCGTCGGACAGTACCAGTCGGTGACGCTCATGATCGCGGGCTCGGTCTGGATGAGGTCATCGCCCATCATCAAAGGCCCCAGCGAGGTGCGCTTTTCGTAAGTGATCGGCATGCATTCGCGGCGGCCCAGCATGGTCTCGATAGATTGCGCACGGCCGACGCGCCGCTCGCCAACCGAGACCGAGGCCGATGGCGCGCGAATGGTCGTGACCATCTCGTCCGTAGCCAGGCTGTGGATCTCGAGATCCAGGCTGGAACTGAGCGTCTCGCCCGGCAGCACCACGCCCTCCCGTATCGCAAGGCCGGCGTAGCTGAGCACGCCTTTGCCCTGGAACGATGCCTGCCCGAACAACCGCGTGTAGCGCGCCTGCGCATTGATGGTGGCGCGCTGGCTGCTCACGCTGCCGACCGAGCCGGCCGTGGCGCCGCGGTCGAACGTCATCTTGTGGACCTGGTCCATCACCACCGGCGGGCCCATCATGGCCGCCAGCGCCGACTTCGAGTGAATCGACAGCCAGGCGCTGCAGCCATTTTCCGTGAGCGTCGGGTTCCGGATAGTCATGGTGATCGACATCGGCATGTCGCCACTGGCCTCCATCTGCGCCCGCGCGCCGGACTGGAACCACGGCGCGTCGCAGATGGTGCCGGGCACGCCCTGCGCCGGGCTGTCGATGGGGCCTTGCTGCGCCAGGGCTTCATCGGCGAGCCCGCATAGCAGCAAGGGAAGCAGCACCGCACCCAGCCGCCTGAAGGCGGGCTTCGGCCCGTGAGGGTTAGCAGTCATGTGGTTTCCCGAGCAAAAATCCTGCCGCTGGCGCTTCCCCATGGGTCGGGGTTTCAACCCGGACGGGCCGCCAGCACGCCCAGAAGGTAGCACTTGGCATGACGCCCCACAACCCGGATTGGCGCGAGCACCGGAGAATCCAAGCTCGGGCAGAAACTGCTTAATTCGGCCCTCGGCCGGATTGCGGCGGAACGGGCGCCGCCGGGCCGGGACGGCCACTGAACACGGGATAAGGCACGCCGCGCGCCGGATCCGCCGCGGTCTGGTCGATCACGATCTCCACATCGGCAACCTGACGCAGTGCGGCCATGAAGGGCTGCGCGGGCAAGGACAAAGAGCGCACGGGCACGGCAAGCTCCTTGATGGCGGCTCTCGTCTGCGTAGGATAGAACCGGCTGGCTTGCGCGCAAAGCCCGGCCAGGCGCGAGCGCCCAGGCTCAGCCGCCCTGCTTGCGCGCCAGCCAGGCGCCCCAGAACAAGCTGCCGAAGAAGCGTTGCGGCGCGGCAAAGCCCGCCTCGGCCAGCAGCGCCTGCACGGCAGCCTCCGAGTGTGGCGGGTCCGCGCCTTGCAGGATCTTGCCCAGCTTGGCCTGGACCTCGTCGGCGCTGGCGCCTTGCATGCGCCAGCGCTCGCCCCACGCAGCCAGCAGCAGCGGCTCGCTGGCATAGGCGCGGTAATTGCCGGCGAGAATCAGCGGCGCGCCGGGTTTCAGGCGGGCAGCGATGGCGCGCAAGATATCGCGCTTGGCTTCGTCCCCCGGCAGGTGATGCAGCACGCCGATCAACGTGGCGGCGTCGAAACGCGGCGTGGCGGGCAGGTCCTCCACCACGCCCGGCACGGCATGCGTGCGCTCGGCCAGCCCGGCCTGGGCGACGCGCGCCATGGCAAGGTCCAGCATCGGCGCCGACGGATCGACCGCCGTGAAACGCCACGCCGGCTCCAGCCTGGCCGCGCAGACGATCTCCTGCGCCGTGCCGCCGGCGCCTACCACCAGCACCTCGGCCGCGCGCCCGGCGCCAAGCGTTGCCGCCAGCATGCAGGCGGACAGCTCATGGCAGGCGTCGTAGCCAGCCAGCGCGATGCGGCTTTGCTTTTCGTACTCGCCAGCGCGGCTGGGGTCGAATTTGGCGGCGGGATCGGTGGCGGCGGTTTGATTGGGGGTCATGGAAGCGTTCCTCTTCGTTCGCTCTGTCTTGTTGCGGGGAGATGACCCTTAACAGCCTAAAGGGCCAGTCCCGGCGCGACAAGATGACAACTTATGCTGGTATGAGACCTACCAGCACAAGATCGAATACAAAAGCGGAAACGAACCCGTCGCGAAGGCATCGACGCGGCAGATGGAACGCACCCCGGCGCATCGACGCACCAACGTACAATCTGCGCATTCCAAAAATAGCCCAAGGAGACAGCGATGGCATTCATCGGCCCCGATGTGAGCTTGCACCCCACCGCCTACGTGCATGAATCGGCCTACCTCTATGGCAAGATCACCGTGCATGAGGGCGCATCGATCTGGATCAATGTGGCGGCGCGCGCCGAGAGCCGGGAAATCGTGATCGGCGCCTACACCAATATCCAGGACTTCGCGATGCTGCATATCGGCGAGCGCACGCCGACCATCATCGGCAGTCACTGCTCGATCACCCACCACTGCACCATCCACGGCTGCACGATCGGCGACAACTGCCTGATCGGCATCAACGCCACGATCATGGACGGCTGCGTGATCGGCGATAACTGCATCATTGCCGGGCACGCTTTCCTCAAGGAAGGCACCGTGATCCCGCCCAACTCCATCGTGATGGGCAGCCCGGGCAAGGTCACGCGCACGCAGAACAACTATGTGCGCAACCGGCTCAATGCGTTCTTGTATTACAAGAACGCGCTGGCCTATGCGGAGCAGAATTATCGGGCGTGGGAAGGGCCGGCGTTCTCGGCACAGATGATGCGGGAGGTGGAAAGGCTGCAGGCGGAGTTGGACGCGATTGCCGGCACTTGACCGCACTGCACTTGGCATTTGCCGCACCGCAGCCGGGCTCGCTTGATATCCGCGTCAGCGCGATCACCTCGTTCCTTGTCTCGTGTTTCCGGACAGCCTGGCAGCCGGGCAGCTAGACCAGCCCGATATCCACCGCCCGGGTATCGGGAAACACATGCGCCAGGCGCGTATCGTCCAGCCCGTACAGGCGCTTGAAGATCCCGCCCAGCATCGCGCGGTATTCATTGAGCACCGGCCAGTCTCGATTCTGGTTCAGCGTGCGCTGCTCCACCGCCACTTGCTCGCCAGCGATGCGCCCGCCACGCACGGCGCCGCCGGCCACCCAGTACGCCGTGCCGTGACCATGGTCGGTGCCGCGCGTGCCATTCTCGCGGAAGGTGCGGCCGAATTCGGAGACCACCACCACGGTGGTCTTGCTCCACGCCGGCCCGATCTCGTCCGCGAATCCGGAGATGCCGCGCCCGAGGTTATCGAGCAGGTTGGCCAGTTGCCCCTGCGCGCCGCCCTGGTTCACGTGCGTATCCCAGCCGCCGACATCGATAAAGCCAAGATTGAAACGCTCGCGCATCAGCCCCGCCATGCGGCGCGCTTCCACCTCGAAGCCCTTGGCGCTGAGTGCGCGGCGGTTGGCCGCCTGCATCTCCTGCATGCGGCCCGCCATGTCCGGCTCGGCCTGCGCGGGCAGGTTCGCGGCCATCATGCTGTTGCGCCGCTGCATGGCCTCGGCCTCCTGCGCCACGGTCTGGCGCAGCTCGAAGCCCTCGTTGATCAGCGACTCGAAGCGCGTGCCGCGATACATCTGCGCAAGCACGCGGGTCTGGCGCTCGTCGAAGGGCGTGCGTCCGGTTCCCTTGAGCGAGACGTTGGGCACGGTGAGCGCGCCGCTGAGCACCATCGGCAGGCCGTCGGTAAAGGCGACGGGCGCGGCGCGTCCGCCCATGGATTCGGCCAGCCGGTTGAGAAAGCCGGTGCCGCGCAACGAGGCATCGATGCGTCCGCTGCCCTTGCCGTTGCCGGCTAGCGGCAAGCCGGCCTCGACCCCGTCCTGCGTCTCGAAGTGGCTGCGCGAGAGGTCATCGGTGCCGGCAAACGGCACGAACGCAAGCTGCTGCTTCTGCCACAGCGGCAACAGGCTGTCCTTGAGCGCGGGGTGCAGCGCCCAGGCATCGATGCCCCTGCCCGCGCCGCCATCGAAGGCTTGCGCCAGCGACAGCGCGGCGCGCGGATCGGCCGGAGCGCCCTGCGTCACCGGCCTGGCAATGGCGATGGTCGGGCGCGATGCGTAGTAGAAATCGCTGCCCGCGGGCACCAGCACGTTGGTGGCATCGTAGCCACCACGCAGGAACACCAGCAGGAAACGCGCATCGGCCTGCTGCGGCAGCGCGTAGGCGCGCGAGAGGATGCCGGGCGCCAATGCCGCCAGTCCGGCCAGCCCCGCGCCCTTTAGCCAGTCACGTCGTTGCATGGGGTACTCCTTGTTCAGGGCGGACTGCTCAGTCCTGCATCCATTCGGGCGACGACAGCAAGATGGTGTTCCACTCCGCCTGCGACGTCGCCTGCGTCATCGCGGTGCGCGTGGCGGGGCCGAGCGTGGATTCGATGCTGTCGAAGAACACGCGGTTGGTCAGCAAAGGAAAGCCGGTGCGCTCGGCCGGCTTGCCGTCATCCTTGGAGAACAGCCCGGCCTGCCCCGAGCCAATGGCGCGCGCGATCTCGAATCGCTTGACCATCTGCCCGGAGCTGGCCCATGCGCTCTCCGCTGCCGGGAAGCCGTCCGGCGTGATGCGGCCATAGAGCGGCTCGCCAAGCTGGTTAAGCCAGCCGATGGCGGGGCGCAGGTTGGCCACCGTGCGGCCGTCATACGCCAGCCGCAGCGACGAAGCCACGAACTGCATCGGGTCCTTGAACTTGCGTGTGCCGGAGGCCAGCGTGGTGTTCAGCTCAGGCGACAGGAACAGCGTGCGCAGCACCGCCGCGATATCGCCATCGGTCTGCGTAAACGTACCTGCCATGCGATTGACGAGCGACGGCGCTGGCGTATCGCCGACGAAGTGCGCGGCGAGCTTGTAGGAGATGAAGCGCGCGGTGGCCGGATCGCGGCTGAGAATCTCCACGGCCTGCTCCACCTCGTGGAAACCGCTCGGCTCGATGCGATGGCCAAGCAAGGTCTTGGGCCCGAAGTCGTGCCGGTTCGGGTTGAACTCGAACAGCCCGCTCGCGCGGTAAAACGCCTGCTTTTGCGGCGCGAGCTTGGGCGGCTCGCCGCTGGCGTTGATGCCCAGGCCGGTCAGCACGCGGGCCAGCTCCTGCACATCCTGCTGCGTGTAACGCGAGCCGCTCGGGCCGCCGGCCACGCCCAGCGTGTGCAGCTCCATCAGCTCGCGCGCATAGTTCTCGTTGATGCGGTTGACCGCGCTCTGCGCGTTGTCCAGGTACTCCAGCATGGCGGGCGATGTCACGGTCGCCATCAGCAGGTCGCGGAACTTGCCCAGCGCATGCGGGCGCACCGCCTTGTCCTCGTAGTCGGCCAGTACCCAACGCACCGAGCCCTTGCCGGAGTACACGCTGAAGTGGTTCATCCAGAACCACGTCATCTGCTCGCGCAGCTGCGCGGGCGAGTAGAGGGCACGCAGCAGATGGCGGCGGCTGGTGTCGAGCACCGCGTCGTTGCCGCTGCGGTTGAGCGCGTCGCGCGCCTTCTGCTTTTCGTCTTCGTCGGTAAGGGTATTGATGCGCTGCTGCTCGGCGCGCACGCTGCGCAGCCTTTGCTCACCGCTTTGCTGGGCAATGCTCAGCGCCCCGATGGTGGCGGCAAGCTCGCCCGTATCGGTGCCGGGCGCCTTGAGTTGCTCTTCGAGATAGCGCTCGCGCCCCAGCTTGCGCAGGCGCTCGATGCTGGACTGGTTGGCGCCGAAGGTAACGGTGTTGAGCCAGTGCAGGTCGGCCGGCTTCAGGGCCGCACCGGTTGTACCCTGCGGCGCGCTGCCGCCTTGCGCGCAGGCACCCAGCAGGCCTGCGGCCGCACTCAGGAGGCAAACCGACATCAGGCGGGACATCGTGCGTGACCGCAGGCGTGAAATGCGCAAGGACATGGCTGGCCTGTCTCGAACCCCGAGGGGTGACACCGCTCTTACGCTGGCCGACGGGATTTGGTTGACGTGGATTCACCCGATATCCAGCCTGAACCAGTAAGCAAAATGAAAGCTCCCGCCGCGTTACCGACGTAAGGTCACCCCCCAGAATACTAGCGCGGCCGCGCTGATCGCCGCGCCCAGCATGCAAACGCCGGACCATCCTGCGTACGCATGGACATGCGTCGAGGCGATGGACCCGGCACCGCTGCCAAGCGCATAGAACAACATGTAGCAGCCCACCAGACGGCTGTGCGCTTGCGGCCGCACCCGAAACACCATGCTCTGGTTGGTGACATGGATGGCCTGCCCGGCCAGGTCCAGCACGATGATGCCCGCCACCAGCAGCCACAGCGACTCCCGCGCAAACGCCAGCGGCGCCCAGCACGCCACCAGCAGCACCAGCGCGATGCCAGTGGTCCACTGCCCCAGCCCGCGATCCGCGAGGCGCCCGGCACGCGCTGCTGCCAGCGCGCCCACAGCGCCAACCAGCCCAAAGGCACCGATGGCGGTATGCGACATCGAATACGGCGGCGCGCTCAGCGGCAGCACAAGCGCGGTCCAGAACACGCTGAACGCGGCGAACATCAGCATGGCGAGCACGCCGCGGACCTGCAACGTGCGCTCCTGCGCCAGCAGCGTGAACATCGACGCGAGCAGGCTGACGTAACGCAGCTTGGCCGGCGCGCTGGCCTGCCGCGGCAAACGGCGCGCCAGCAGCCCGATCATCAGCAACGCCAGCACGCCCGAGACCACGTACACCGCGCGCCAGCCGGCAAGATCCGCCAGCACGCCCGCCATGGCCCGCGCCATCAGCAAGCCGATCATCACGCCACCCTGCGCGGCGCCCACCACGCGCCCGCGCTCGGCCGGCGCGGCGAGCGTGGCCGCGAACGCAATCAGCCCCTGGGTCATCGCCGTGCCCAGCAAGCCCACGGCGAGCATGCCTGCCAGCAATGCCGTGCGGGTGGAAGCCGCCGCCACCAGCGCCAGGGCGACGGCGAGCAACAGCAACTGCAGCAGGATCAGGCGGCGCCGGTCCACCAGGTCGCCCACCGGCACCAGCAGCAGCAACGCCAGCGCGCAGCCCGCCTGCGTGGCCGTGACGACGATGCCGACCGACCCATGGCCGAAGCCGAACTCGCGCGCCATCGCATCCAGCAAGGGCTGCGCGTAGTAGACGTTGGCCACGCTGAGCCCGCACGCCAATGCGAACAGCCAGACCAGCGACGACGGCATGGCAGACGGCGCGTCCGGGGCCTGCGCCAACGGTGCGGTGGCCAAGGTGGCGGCGGTGGCAGGGTCAGGCGTCATCATGGATCCATTTGGTTTTATAAAGAAACTGAACGGAGTCTAAGTCACATTGGTTTCTTTAAGCAACCAGATAGAGATAACCATGCGCCGAGTAGGTACTACCATGTGGCGCAACGGCCTCTCCAGCAGAGCCGCGACGTATATCGTATAGTTGCGATATTAATTTTGTGAGAAGCGGATATATGTTTCGCCAAAACGCGAAACAGCCCGTGCCTCCGAGACCGGACAAACCCACGCAATGGACATCGACGCCATCCACAAAGCCCTGGCCAATCCCGTACGGCGCAGCATCCTCGCCTGGCTGAAAGCCCCGCAGGAGAATTTCGCCATGCAGGACTATCCGCTCGAGCTGGGCGTCTGCGCGGGCCTGATCGACGCGCGCACCGGACTGTCGCAATCCACCGTGTCGGCACATCTCGCCACGTTGCAACGCGCCGGGCTGGTGACTTCCAAGCGGGTTGGCCAATGGATTTTTTTCAAGCGTGACGAGCAGACCATCCAGGCCTTTCTCGATCACATGCACAGCGATCTTTGATACCAGCGGCGCGCGAGCGCCTACTTACGCACCCACGGTGCGCCACTCTCCTCGACACCCGGACAAACTGACATGACCTCTCTCTTCGACCCCATCCGCATCGGCGACCTCGACCTCCCCAACCGCGTCATCATGGCGCCGCTGACGCGCTCGCGCGCAGTGGGTGGCGGCCGCGTGCCCAACGCCCTGATGGCCGAGTACTACGTGCAGCGCGCCTCCGCAGGCCTGATCCTCAGCGAAGCCACCTCGGTCAGCCCGCAAGGCGTGGGCTATGCCGACACCCCGGGCATCTGGTCCGACGAGCAAGTCGCCGGCTGGAAGGTGGTGACCGATGCCGTGCACGCCGCCGGCGGCCGCATCTTCCTGCAGCTGTGGCACGTGGGTCGTATTTCCGATCCGGTCTTCCTGGACGGCGAACTGCCGGTGGCGCCCAGCGCCATTGCCGCCGCGGGCAATGTCAGCCTGGTGCGCCCCAAGCGCGCGTTTGTCACGCCGCGCGCGCTGGAAACCGATGAAATCCCCGGCATCGTCGCAGCCTACCGCCACGGCGCCGAGAACGCCAAGGCCGCCGGCTTCGACGGCGTGGAAGTGCACGGCGCCAATGGCTACCTGCTCGACCAGTTCCTGCAGGACAGCACCAACAAGCGCACCGACGCCTACGGCGGCTCGCTCGAAAACCGCGCCCGCCTGCTGCTGGAAGTGACCGACGCCTGCATCGACGTGTGGGGCGCATCGCGCGTGGGCGTGCACCTGGCACCGCGTGCCGATGCGCACGACATGGGCGACTCGGACCTGCCGGCCACCTTCGGCTACGTGGCACGCGAGCTAGGCAAGCGCGGCATTGCCTTCATCTGCTCGCGTGAAGCGCTGGGCGAGCCCCGCCTCGGCCCCGCGCTGAAGCAGGCGTTTGGCGGCACCTATATCGCCAACGAGAAGATGACCAAGGAAACCGCCGAGCACGTGCTGCAAGCCGGTGAAGCCGATGCGGTGGCCTTTGGCCAGCTGTTCATCGCCAACCCGGACCTGCCGCGCCGCCTGCAGATCGACGCACCGCTGAACGCGCCGCAGCCGGAGACTTACTACCACTCGGGCGCGGAAGGTTATATCGACTACCCCGCGCTTGCCTGAGCACGGTTGCCGGCCCGCGCCGGCTTGCATGAGCGCGCGCGGCCAGGCGACCTGGCCGAGTAGGTGACCGGTTGAACGGTTGAACGCCCCGCCCAGCGCGGGGCGTTTTCCGTTGGTCGGGCCGGTTTGCGCTTGTCGCCGTCATGCCATAATCCGCAGCCATGGCACCCACCGACCAAGCAGAAGGCCCGCAGTCAGACCCATCGCAGTTGCGTATCCATCGCGCGGAGTACACGCGGCGCATGAACCGCGTGCTCGACTATATCGACCAGCATCTGGACACAGCGCTCGATCTGGCCCAACTGGCGGACGTCGCGAACTTTTCCCGCTTCCATTTTCATCGCTTGTTCGCGGCCTGGATGGGCGAGACGCTAGGCGACTACGCACGGCGGCGCCGGCTCGAGTCCGCCGCATTTCAGCTGGCTTGCAAACCCTGCGCCTCGGTGCTGGAAATCGCACTGGCCACCGGTTTCGGCTCCGGCGAGGCATTCGCGCGCGCCTTCAAGCTCAAGTTTGGCTGCACGCCCTCTGCCTGGCGCGCAGGCGCAGCCGAACATCGGGCCGCGCGGGTCGCGGCGGCGCGCGCGCGCCTGGCCAACCGCCATAGCAATCCCGATCAGGTCCTGCGCAATCCCGATCAGGTGGATGACGGTGCTTTCATCGACCATGGCCTCTCCCGCCAAACAGATGGAGAGAGCAATATGGAAGTCCGCGTCATCGATCTACCCGAGGCACGTGTCGCCTACCAACGCCACATCGGCCCCTACGGTCCGGCGATCGGCACCTTCTGGCGTGAAACCGTCGCGCCATGGATGCATGCCAACGGCCTGGCCGGGCAAACGTGTTACGGCATCGGCCACGACGCCCCCGGCATCACGCCGCCGGACAAGTGCCGCTACGACGCCTGCGTGGAGATACCTGAAACCTTCCAGCCCGGCGGCCAGGCCAGCGTCTCCGTCCTGCCGGGCGGACGTTACGCCGTGGCGCAATTCAGCGGCGCCCCTGCCGCCATCGCCCAGGCATGGACCTGGCTGACCCGGGAATGGCTGCCGTCCAGCGGTCTGCAATGCGACGAGCGCCCGTGCTTCGAGCGGTTCTCAGCAGTGTCGGCGCTGGACGCGCGAACGGGCTCGCTGACCTGCGAGCTGTGTATTCCCGTGCGTGCGCTCTAGCGCTGCGAGGCGGACAGCGCCTGCGCCACCGACGCCACCAACCCGGCATCGGCCAACAGGGTTTTGCAACGCGCTTAGGAGATCTTCCCGATCTCGGTCAGGCTTTGCCGCCGCGTGGCGCGGTTGAACAGGTACGCATAGCGGACTGCCCCCCCGGGCACGAGAAAATGGCCGGAGCCGCCATGCGGCGCCCGGCCATTCCTTGCTTCACGCCAGGCGCTTAGTCAGCCTGGGCGCCCGAACGTTTCACCACCGCGCCCCACTTGTGGATCTCGCTGTCGACGAACTTGCCGGTTTCCTCCGGGCTCATCGGCATCGGCTCCGAGCCGCGGTCGGTGATGAACTTCGACAGCTCGGGCGACTGCAGCGCCTTCACCGTTTCCGCGTTGAGCTGGCTCACGAGCGCGGGGGGCAGGCCCTTGGGCGCCATCAGGATGGCCCAGCCCAGCGCTTCGAAGCCGGGAACGCCTTGCTCGCGCACCGTGGGCACCGATGGCAGCTGCGGCGCGCGCTTGGCCACCGTGACCGCCAGCGGCACGGCCTTCTTCGACTGGATCAGGGGCAACGCCGCCGTCACCGAATCCACCATCAGCGGGATCTGGTTGCCGAGAAAGTCGGACTGCGCCGGGCCGCTGCCCTTGTAGGGGATGTGCACCATGAAGATGCCGGCCTGGGCCTTGAGCATTTCGGCCGACAGATGCTGTGTGCCCCCCACCCCCGCGCTGGCGTAGCTGTACTTGCCTGGCGCGGCCTTGGCCTTGGCGATCAGGTCGCGCAGCGAGACGATGCCGGAAGCCGGCGTGGCGAGGAACACCAGCGGCACCGAGAACACGCCGGAGATCGGCTGGAAATCCTGGCGCGGGTTGTAGTTCAGCTTCTTGTACAGGGTCTGGTTGACTGCCATCGCGCTGCCGGCCATCACCAGCGTGTAGCCATCGGGCGCGGCGTGGGAAGCGATCTCCATGCCGAGGTTGCTGCCCGCCCCGGCACGGTTGTCCACCACCACCGGCTGGCCAAGCTGCTTGCCCAGCCGCTCGGCCAGCGCGCGCGCAAAGATATCGGTGGCCTGCCCCGGCGGAAAGGGCACGATCAGCTTGATGGGCCGCTCGGGATAAGCGGCGTGGGCAAAGGCGGCAGCCGTCGTCAGTGCTGCTGCGGCCATGAGGGCAAAGGGCTTCTGCAAGGGGCGCTCCTGCGTTATTGGTTTTATGGGTGGTGCCGGGTATGTGCATGGCGTGCGGCGCATGGGAGCGGCCGCGCAGGGGGGATTCTACGGGATGGCGCATCGCTGCCGCATCGCCGCCTGCCGCCCTTGCCTTTCCAAAAACCCGATTGCGGCGTTGGCACGCCCGGGCGGCGGCCTTGGGATGTTCCGCTTCCCCCTTTTTTTGGAGCGCCGCATCAACGCCGTTACCGAACCGCTGCTTGCCTTGCCGGACCCGAGCCTGTCCCTCCCCGCCCTGCAATTCCCCGCCGGCCAGGTCGAGGTTGCGCCCGCCGAGTGGGCCGTGCGCGTGGCGGCAACGGCGGCACGCGCTGCGTGGCCGGCTCAGCGCCGGTGGTCGAAGCGCCGCGCCAGCCGCTCGCCGCCGAACTGCACCAGCGTGACCAGCGCGACCAGGATCACGATCACGTTGAACATCACCGCGGTCTCGTAACGCTCGTAGCCGTAGCGGATGGCCAGGTCGCCCAGGCCGCCGGCGCCCACCGCGCCGGCCATCGCCGACGAGCCGATCATGGCGATCACGCTGACGGTTGCGCCGCCAACGATGCCGGGCAACGCTTCGGGCAGCAGCACGTGGCGCACGATGTGCCAGCGCCGGCAGCCCATGGCGCGCGCGGCCTCGATCAGGCCCGGATCGATCTCGTTCAGGCTGACCTGCGCAATGCGCGCAAAGAAGGGAATCAGGTGCACGCTCAGCGGCACCACCGCCGCCCACGTGCCCATGGTGGTGCCGACGATCAGCCGCGTCACGGGCAGCATCGCCACCAGCAGGATGATGAACGGGATCGAGCGGAAGGTGTTGACCAGCGCCGACAGCGTGCGGTGCAGCCGCGCACGCGGACGCAAGCCGCCCGGCGCGCTCAGCGTCAGCACGATGGCCAGCGCCATGCCGCACACAAACACCACCAGGCAGGCGGCGCTCACCATCAGCAAGGTTTCGCCCAGCGCCTTTACGTACTTGTCAGCCATTGGCGGGAACATAAGCCTGGATCTCGATATTGACGCGCGCGCTCGCATACGACGCGTTGACGGCATTGGCCGCATGAATGGATTTGGCAAATTCGCCGCCGGCCGGCACTGGCAAATCCAGCCGCAGCGCACGCAGCAGTGCCAGCGTTGCAGCAGCCTGCGGCTCGGTAAACACCTGCCACACCGTGCCGAGCTCCACCGCGCGGCCTTGGTCGAGCACCAGCACGCGGTCGCAAGCCTGGCGGATCACCGCCATGTCGTGCGTGATCAGCACCACGGTCAGTCCGAGCGTGCGGTTGATATCGCGCAGCAGGGCCAGGATCGATTCGGTGGTCTCGGGGTCCAGCGCCGAGGTGGCCTCGTCGCACAGCAGGATCTCCGGGCGATGCACCAGCGCGCGCGCAATGCCCACGCGCTGCTTCTGCCCGCCGGACAGCGTGGCCGGATAAACCTGCGCCTTGTCGGCCAGGCCCACCAGTTCCAGCAGCGCCATCACGCGCGGCACAATCTGCGCGCGCGGCACGCCGGCCACGCGCAGGGGCAAGGCCACGTTCTCGAACACAGTCTTGGCCGACAGCAAATTGAAATGCTGGAAGATCATGCCGATGCGGCGGCGCAGCGCCACCAGGCCATCTTCATCCAGCGTGCCCACGTCCACGCCATCGACGCGCACCTGCCCGGCGCTGGGACGCTCCAGCATGTTGATGGTGCGCAACAGCGTGGACTTGCCCGCGCCGCTACGCCCTATGATGCCGAAGACCTCCGCGCGCGCCACCGTGAACGACACTTCCTGCAAGGCCGCCGCGGGCGCGCCCGGGTAGTGCTTGCCAAGCTTCTCGAAGACGATATGCGGCGGACTTGATTGCAGCGGGGGCGCCTGTGACACGATGAAAATCCTCCGGGAACAACATGAACAACGACATCCACCACATCAGAACGCCGGGATCACCGAGCCCTGGTACTTGGTCAGGATGAACTTGCGCACCTCGTCCGAGTGGTACGCCTTGATCAGCGGTGCCACCCACGGCGCGGCCTTGTCGCGCTCGCGCACGGCGATCACGTTCACATACGGGTTGTGCTCCTTCTTCTCCACCGCAATGCCATCGCGCGTGGCGATCAGCCCGGCCTGGTAGGCAAAGGTGTTGACCACGGCGGCGGCATCCACGTCGGGCAGCGAGCGCGCCAGCACCACCGAGGCGCTTTCCACCAGGTCCAGCTTCTTCGGGTTGGCGGTGATATCGCCCAGCGTGGCCGTACCGGTGTATGGGTCGAAGCCCTCGCGCAGCTTGATCAGCCCGTGATCGCGCAGGATCACCAGCGCCCGGGTCTGGTTGCTCGGATCATTGGGAATGCCCAGCCGCGCGCCCTGCGGCAGCGACTCCAGCGACTTGTATTTGCGCGAGTAAAAGGCGATCGGCGAGATCAGCGTGTCCGCCACCGCCACGATCTTGTAGCCGCGCTGGTTGATCTGGTCACGCAGGAACGGCTTGTGCTGGAACGCGTTGGCGTCGAGATCGCCATTGTTCAGCGCTTCGTTGGGGCTGGCGGTGCCGGTAATCACGATCGGCTCCACGTTGAGGCCTTGCTTGCTGGCCACCTTGGTCACCACTTCCCAGATCTCTTCGTCCACCCCGCCGCGCACGCCGACCTTGATGGGCTTGTCGGCGGCCAGCGCCGGAGCGGCGCCGATGGCGAGCGCCATCGTGGCGGCGAGGACCGTGGAGAAAATTGCACGCAGGTTCATAAGCCGTTCACCTCGGAGACGTTGCTGGCGTTGATTGAGCTGGCGAAATGCCAGGCAACCAGTCTAGGTAAGCGACGGCATGCCGGTCCAAGAATAAAACTGCAATAGCAAATCCGGAAATCCTGCCAGCGTGGCAGCCGTGGCGACCGGAAGTCAAAGCGTGCGCACGCCGTACGCATATCCATGCGCCGAATTGTTCCTTCCGCACGCCGGGCCGGCTGCGTAGAGTGACGGGTTTCCGTACGCCGCGCGAGCTGCACGGCTCGCGCGGCCATCACCCGAAGGCTTCACCATGGCTTCCTCCCCGAGGCACGCGCCCGCCTCCCCCATCCACAGCGAAGTCGATTTCGACGCGCCGGGCAAGCACACCGGCTACCTGCGCCTGCCGCACTCCGCGCATCGCTCCGCCTATGGCTGGCTGCCCATCCCGATCGCCTCGGTACGCAACGGCGAAGGCCCCGCCGTGCTGGTGATGGCAGGCAACCACGGCGACGAATACGAAGGCCAGATCCTGGTCTCTCGGCTGATCCGCGCGCTCACGCCGGAGATGGTGCAGGGCCAGGTGATCCTGCTGCCGATGGCCAACTATCCGGCTGCGCAAGCCGGCCTGCGCACGTCGCCGCTGGACGGCGGCAACCTCAACCGCAGCTTTCCCGGCGATGCGCGCGGCACACCGACGCAGGTCATCGCTCACTATGTCGAGCGTTCGCTGCTCACACGCGTGAGCCTGGCTATCGACCTGCACTCCGGCGGCAGTTCACTGCAATACCACGGCGCCACCTTGTTTGCCCAGGCCGCGCAAGACGCTGCCGCCAAGGCGCGGCTGTTCGACGCGGTGCATGCCTTCGGCTTGCCGCACACCTTCATCAACGAGGTTCCCAACCCGGTCGGCCTGCTGGCGGCGGCGCGCCGCCAGGGCGTGCTGGCACTGCTGACCGAACTTGGCGGCGCGGGCATGGTGGATGCCGTAGCGCTGCAAGATGCGTGGCACGGCCTCCTGCATCTGCTAGGGCACCACGGCGTTGTACGCGGCCCGCTGGTGCCTGCCGCGGCGCCGCACGCCACCCGACTGCTGCGCGTGGACCGGGAGCGCCACTATGTTTATGCGCGGGAAGACGGCATCTTCG
Source organism: Cupriavidus sp. MPR-AND1C (assembly GCF_058809705.1). NCBI lineage: Bacteria > Pseudomonadati > Pseudomonadota > Betaproteobacteria > Burkholderiales > Burkholderiaceae > Cupriavidus > Cupriavidus sp. MPR-AND1C. The sequence goes on from NZ_JBXASU010000008.1 coordinate 45,353, forward strand.
AGCCACTGGTGCAGCTTGGCGATCACGTGGATGCCGGCCAGCCCGCGGCGCTGCTGCATACGCCGCACAGCCTCGAGCGCGAGCCGGTGATCGCCCGCTTCCCGGCCAGCGGACTGGTGATCTGCAAGCGCGTGCCCGCGCTCACGCAGCGTGGCGATTGCCTGTTCCAGCTGGCCGACGATTGATCAGCGCTTGCTTCGCACAAGGCGCACACGCCGGCATCACGGCGCCGCTCTACACCTCACCAGTTTGCACTCCCATGTCCAGCCTATCCGCCTCACCACGCCCCGCACTCCTTGCGCTAGTACTCACCACGCTGCTCGGCAGCGCCGCCGCCAATGCCGACGCCACGCTGGACCGCATCCACCAGCGCAAGAAGATCAGCATCGGCGTCATCGTCAACGGCACGGGCGGCTTCGGCTCGATCGATCCGGCCAGCGGCGAGATGATCGGCTTCAATCCGGAACTGGCCAGGCAGATCGCCGGGGACCTGGGCGTGCAAGCCGAACTGGTACCCGTGCTGCCAGCCAACCGCGTGCAGTTCCTGCAGCAAGGCAAGGTGGATCTGCTGGTTGCCATCATGCTGCTGACGCCGGAGCGCGCCACGCAGATGGATTACGCGCCCACGCCGTATTATCGCAACGGCGGCACCGCGGTCTTTCTCAAGCGCAGCGGCATCAAGCGCTGGGAGGATCTGCGCGGCAAGCCGGTCTACCTTTCGCAGGGCAGCAGCTATGCCAAGCCGCTGAGCGCGCAATACGGCGCCGAGCTCAAAGGCTTCAAGGGCATGTCCGAATCGCTGCTGGCGCTGCGCGGCGGCGGCTCGTGCGTGGCAGCCGTGCATGAGAGCGTGACACTGAACACGCTGGTGGCGCGCGATCCGGAATGGCGCGACTACGCGGTGCTGCCCGACGAGGTCGATCCTGCCCCGCAGGTGGCCTGGGTGCGCAAGGGCGAGAAAGACACGGCGGCGGCGGTGGACCGCATCATCCAAGGCCTGCACGGCTCCGGCCGGCTGATCGAACTGGAGAGCAAGGCCGACCTGCTGCCGCGCTCGCCGCTGCTGGCGCAATTGCACCGCAAGTTCAGCGGCAAGCCTTAGCCTTAGAGGCCGCCTCAAAAAGATTCTGGCGTCGTTGCGCGGCCTTGGCCGTACCACTGCGCCCGGCCAGAACCGCTTCGCCTCACTTTGAAACGGCCTCTTAGGCAACGATCTACTTCAGGTATTTCCATACGCCATTCTGGATCTGGACCAGCACCGCGGCCCGCTTGTCGTAGCCAACATGGTCGGTCCGGGACATCGTCGTCACGCCTTGGGTAGTCACGACACCGCTGGTGCTCTCCAATGCGTCGCGCAGCGCAATGCGGAACGCCTCGGTGCCCGGTTTGCCCTTGCCAAGGGCGCCGGGAATCGCCGCACGCAGCACCAGGCCCGCATCCCAGACATTGGCCGAGAAAATCGAGGCTGAGTTAGGGCCGTACGCGGCCTCGTAGCGCTTGACGAAATCCTGCGCCACGGGTCGCATCGGGCTGCCTGGCTCAAGCTGGTCCGCTACCAGCACCGGCCCAACCGCGAAGATTGCGCCCTCCGCATCCTTTCCGGCAACACGCAGGAAGTCCCGGTTGGCAATGCCGTAGGTCTGGTAGACGCTTCCTTTGTACCCGCGCTCGTTGAGCGTCTTCTGTGGCAGGGCGCCGGGTGTGCCGGATGCGGCGACAAGGACGGCATCCGGCTTCGCGGCAATGATCTTCAGTGTCTGCGCAACGACGCTGGTGTCCGTGCGGACATAGCGCTCCGTCGCCACAAGCTTGATGCCGGCCTTGTCCGCCAGCGGCTGGAGTGCGGACAGCCATGCGTCGCCATAGGCATCCGAGAAGCCCATGAATGCCAGCGTCTTCGTCCCGGCCTGTTGCATATGGTCAAGCGTGGCGCCGATCATCAGGTTCTCATTCTGGATCGCCTTGAATGCCCACCGTCGTTTCTCGTCCTGCGGCTCGACGATCCTGGCGCTGGCGGCCAGGCTCATCAAAGGCACCTTGGTCTCGGCGGCAATGTCGACCAGTGCAATGGTGGACGGCGTGACCGAGGAGCCCATCACCACATCCACCTTGTGTTCATCCACCAGGCGGCGAAAGTTGCGCACGCTGACGCTCGGATCCGAGGTGTCATCGAGGAGGATGAAGTTCAGCTTCTGCCCTGCGACCTCCTTTGGCAGAAGGTCGATCGCGCGCTTTGCCGGCATGCCGAGTGACGCCGCCGGACCGGTCAGCGACAGGGTGACGCCGACGTTGATATCGGCACGTGCGGGGGTTGCCGCCAGGCTGGCCATGGCGAGCACGGCAGCCAGCATTGAGCGAATGGGATGGAACATCGTCTTGTCTCCTTGGATGATCGCGGCCATCTGGGTGGCGCGTGTTGTGGTGCTTTTGCCAGGCGGCGGGGCTGCGCGGCGTGCTCAGATGTCCAGTTCCAGCTCGGGAGTCAGCGCCCGCGAAACGCAAATCATGATGGCTGTGTTGGCCTCGCGCTCTTCGTCGCTCAGCACGTAGTCCCTGTGGTCCGCCTTGCCGGACAGCAAGGGCACCTCGCAACTGCGGCACAGCCCCTCGCGGCAGGAGAACGGCAACGGCACACCGTTGTGCTCAAGCGCGTCGAGAATGGTTGAGCCGGCGGGCACGGTGAAACGGCCGCCGTGCCGGTGCAGGACAACCGTGAAAGCCGCGTCCGCATCGGCATGGGCACCGGCCTGCTGCGGATCCGCGCTGAACTGCTCGAAGTGCGTGGCAGCGCGTGGCACACCCGCCGCCGCCGCCTTGACGGCCACCGCGTCCATCAGTGGCGAAGGCCCACAGCAATACACGTGACCGCCCTCGTGCAGCCCGCCAAGAAAGGAGCCAAGATCCGCCAGCGCACCCTGGCTCTCGTCATCGACATGCAGTTGCACCCTTTCCCCGTAGCGCGACAACGTATCCAGGTAGGCCGCGCGCTGGCGCGAGCGCATGCAGTAGAGCAGTTTCCACGGCCGGCCGTTGGCCTCGCACCAGCGGATCATGCTGAGGATCGGCGTGATGCCGATGCCGCCGGCGATGAACAGATGCACCGAGGCGGCCGCGTCGATGCCGAAGAGCGAACGCGGCGCGCTCACGGCGAGCGCGTCGCCCTCCTTGAGTCCTTCATGGATATACCGCGACCCCCCGCGCGACGAGGGCGCGAGCCCCACGCCAAGGCAGTAGCGGTCGGTCTGCGTGGCGTCGTTGCACAGCGAGTATTGCCTGACGATATTGCCGGGAAGGTGCACATCGATGTGGGCGCCCGCGGTGAACGCCGGCAAGGCGCCGCCGCAGGGGCGCCGCAGCTCGATGCCGAGAATGCCCTCGGCCTCCGCGGTCATCCTGGATACGATCAGTTCGAGCATGCCGGGCTACCTCCGCGCGGACGCCGCCGCTTCCTCTTCGAGCTTCTGGTTCACCGCCCAACGGAATTGCGAAAGCGCGGCGTCAATGGAAAAAGGCATCATCTTGAAGCTGGGCTCAAGCTCGAGGCTTCGCTGCTGCGCGGAGATGATCTCGCGGTCTTCGTCGAACGCGGTGACCACGCTTTGATGAATCGACGCGGTGACTTCCGGCTTGTCGATGGCAAAGTTGTGCGGATGGGCAAAGAAGTAGTGTGTGGAATTTTCCGTCTCGGGGGTGATGGCCTGGCAGCCACGGAACTCAGCGGCATCGACGCGCACGCCCGCCGGCGCGCCCGTGCCGGTGGGAGACATGCCGGAGTCCATTAACAGGATGGCGGGGATCGTGAAGTTGTAGATGTTCCAGCGATCGACCTTCCCCGGATAATCCTTGACGGCCTTGGCGAAGGCGGGCGCTTCGGTATTGATGGCCCAACGCGTGATCCGCACGCCGCCGTCGATACGCTCCACCTTGGGCCGCACCGCGGCATAGTCCTCGCTGCCGCCCAGGGTGGTGGGGTGAACGAACGGCAGGTGCGAGAAGTCCAGCAGGTTGTCGCAGATCAGCAGGTAATTCACGTCGTAGTGGATGTAGCCGTCCAGGCTGCGCCATTCCGGATGGTCCAGCCACTGCGTATCCGGGATCAGCGACGGATCGGCATTTTCCGGGTCTCCCATCCAGATCCACACCCAGCGGTGTTGCTCGACGATGGGGAACTTGCGCACCTTGGCCTGCGGCGCAATGCGCTCCTGCGCGGGCGCCTCGATGCATCTGCCCGCGCTGTCGAACTTCAGGCCGTGATACATGCAGCGGATGCAATCGCCTTCCCTGCGCCCGACCGACAGCGGCGCGCCACGATGGCAACAGCGATCCTCCAGCGCGACGATGCTGCCGTCTTCCTTGCGGTACATCACCACAGGCACGCCGATGATGGTGCGGGAGAACATGCCTTCGGCAGGGATTTCCTTATCCCAGCCGGCTACATACCAGGTGTTTTTGATGAACATGCGGGGTTCCTTGGAGCGTTCACTTTGCGCCCGGCGCGCAGATTCAGGGCGCACGTTGCCATGCACGCATTGCTTGCAGGCAATGCGTGTTGCGGGCATTAAAAAAAGCGGAGAGTCAGGATGGCGGCAACGCGCCTTGCAGGCCGGAACGCCGGTGGCGGCGCGTGCGAGCGTGGGATGTCATGTCTTGTCTCCAGTGCGGCGACCCATCTCCGGGGTCCTTGACTGCAGAATAGATTTGGAGGAAACATGCGTCAACGTCATCCACCTAATAGCGAGAATGTACGCCATGCATGCAGATGAGCTGGACCTCAACCTCCTTGCGGTGTTCGATGCGATGCTGCGGGAGCGCAGCGTGACCAAGGCCGCGCAAGAGCTGGGCCTGACGCAAAGCGCAATGAGCCACGCACTGAACCGGCTGCGCGCCTTCTTCGATGACCAGTTGTTCGTCAAGACACCAGCAGGCATGACGCCCACGCACAAGGCGGAGGAACTGACCGAGGCCATTGTCGGCGTAATGGCCACTGTGCGGCAGCAAGTCCTGTCGCAATTCCGCTTCGATCCGCTAGCGGCACGGCGCACGTTCAACCTGTGCATGACCGACATGGGCGAACTGGTCTTCCTGCCGCCGCTGATCAGCAGGCTGCGCCGCGAGGCGCCGCACTGCAAGCTGCGCACGTTGCAGGTTCCACTACAGCAGATCGAGGGCATGCTCGGCACGGGCGAGGCCGACCTGGCACTGGGATCGATTCGCGCCGCGCCGGAAGGCTTGTTCCAGCAGCGCTTGTTCATGCACTCGTTCGTGACCATCGTGAGCGCGCGCAACCAGGAGGTTGGCGATGCCCTGACGCTCGAGCAGTTCCAGCGCATGCCGCAGATCGTGGTCACGCTGTCCGGGCGCGCCAGCGCGGCGTACGACAGCGCGTTTGACGACCATGGCATCCAGCGCAATATCTACCTCTCGACGCCGCACTTCCTGGTAGTGCCGTTGCTGATGGAGCAGCAGCCGGACCTGATCGCCACGGTACCGCTGGAGCTCGCCAACGTCTTTGCCCGCTACGGCACGGTGCGCGTGATGCAGCCGCCGGTGGCGCTGCCGGAATTCGCCATCAAGCAGCATTGGCATCCGCGTTTCCACCATGACCCGGCAATCATCTGGCTGCGCGAGCTGGTGAAACGGACCTTCGAACACTATCCACGGGTCTACGATGGCGAGGATGAGGCGGCGGTGCCTGCGCCGCAACCCAGGCGGCCCCGGCGAGCGGCAAAGGGAAAGTAAGCGGCGGCTATCCGTTCCCCGCGGCTGCCTCTATCGGCTCCATCGGCTCCATCGCGCCAAACCGCCACGACAACCGCCGCGCCGCCTGCACCAGCGTCCCGGCCGTCGCGCTGTCCGTATTGCTGTCGAAGCTGCCCGATGTGCCAATCAGGGCGATGACGAGCGCAATGCTGCCGGTGTGGTCGAACACGGCCGCCGCAAGTGTGTCGATGCCGGGCACGGGCCGGCTCAGCGCATTGTCGATCCGCTGCGCGCGGATTTGCGCCAGCCGGGCCGCGTACGCTGGCGCAAGCGCTTCGCCCGCGCCGCTGTGCGCTTCGACGACTTCCGATTTCGGTACACCTGCGAGCCGCAGCGCATCCTGGCCAAGCAGGCCGATCAGCACAGGCTCCGGCAGGTGCGCCGCGAACAGCCGGCCGATCGCCGTATTGACCAGCGACAGCACGGTGCCGACCCGCAGGCTGACGTGCTGCGGCCGCGCGGCTTCCTCCAGGCGGACCACGGTCGGCCCCAGCGGGCCAAGCACTGCCATTGCCACGCTCAGGCTGGTCGCGCCAGCCAGCTCGATGACTTCCGGCTCGGCCTCGCGGGTTGGCGAGAGCCGCTGCAAGGCGATCAGCCCGAGTTCGAGGCCCAGCGGGCCGGACAGGAAATTGCCCGCCGCGTCGCGCGCCAGCAAGCCGATCTTCTGCAGGCTGACCAGATGCGGGAATGCTTTGGCGGGCGGCATGCCGGCCGCGCGCGCAAGGTCGCGCAAGGGCAGCGGCCGCCCGGCCGCGACCAGCGCGGCAAGCAACTGGCCGGTGTTGTCCAGCGACTGGATGCCGCGTTGCGGCTTGGCGGCTTGGCCCAGGATGTCGTCGATTGGCATGGGGGCGGGTGTCATTCGGCTTCGGTAGTGGCGGCGATCGCGTCACGGATGGCGGCGGCGGTGTCTAGCAATGCGACCGCCACGGGGCCACGCCAGCCCACATCGATGGCGCCGGTCGATCCCACCACGGTCAGCGCCAGGCGCAGCCGCCCGCTGGCGTCCAGCACCGGCACGCACAGGCTGCTGACGGCAGGGCTCGGCGCGTCGATGCTGCGCTCGATGCCACGCTCGCGGATGGCGGCGAGATCCGCAGCGAACGCGGTGGCGTCCACGGCGGGCGTGTCGCCCGCGTGCTGTTGCGCCCAGATCGCCTGCCACTGGCCGGGCGGAAGAAACGCGCAGAACACGCGGCCGGTCGCCGTTGCCGACAGCGACATCACCGTGCCAACGTGCAGGTTCACGTGCAAGGGCGAGCCCGCGTGCGCATAGCGCACGATGGTGGGGCCCTGCGGGCCGGCGGCGCAGATCGCCACACTGAACCCGCACGAGCCAGCCAGCGCGGCCACCAGCGGCACCGCCGCCCGGTAGGCCGGATCGTGATCCAGATACAGCATGCCGAGCTGCAGCGCCAGCGGGCCTGGCTCGTAGCGCCCGGACAGGTGGTCGCGCTTGATCAGGCCAAGCCGCACCAGGCTGACCAGGTAAGTGTGTGCTTGCGCGGGCGCAATCTGCACGCTGGCCGCAAGATCGGCCAGGGCCATCGGCGCACGGACGTCGGCCAGCGCGCGCAGGAAGCGGCCGGCGACTTCCACGCTCTGGATGCCGCGCTGCGCCTTCTCCTCGCCGCCGGCGTCCGCCATGTGGTCCTCGGATCGCGCTGATCGTGCTGGTCGTGGCATTCGGCCCCCGCTTGAAAACCCAGATAGTAATCGACCCGACGCCATCCACCCGGCAAGACCGAGGGTTTCCCCCTGGATTTCCGCGTCTTGCTTGTGCCTTATCCGCCTCGCCACGTTAGTTAGTCAAAAACAATATGATTTGTTATTGACTAATTTCACTGCGATTCCTAAGATGGCCTTACCCCGATACCGGTGCAGCTATAGAGTGAATACGGGGCGAGACAGTCCCCCGCCATGCAGTGATCCGCTCCGGCGCCTGCTGTCTCGTCTTTTCCCCACGCAAGACAAAAGAGATGAGGCAAGCATGAGCAAGGCATTCGCATCCCAGGCCGACCTGGAAGCCAAGAAAGTCACCTTCACCCAGCTCTCCGAGAACGCATACGCGTACACCGCCGAGGGCGACCCCAACTCCGGCGTGATCATTGGCGACGACGGCGTGCTGATCGTCGACACCACCGCCACGCCCGCCATGGCGCAAGACCTGATCGCCAGGATCCGCGCGGTGACGGACAAGCCCATCAAGTACGTCGTGCTATCGCACTACCACGCGGTGCGCGTGCTGGGTGCTTCGGCCTATTTCGCCGAAGGCGCGCAGCAGATCATCGCCAGCCGCGGCACCTACGAGATGATCGTGGAGCGCGGCGAGGCCGACATGAAGTCGGAGATCGAACGCTTCCCGCGCCTGTTCGCCGGCGTGGAAACCGTGCCGGGCCTGACCTGGCCGACGCTGGTGTTCGAGAAAGAAATCACCCTGTACCTCGGCAAGCTGGAAGTGCGCATCGCCCATCTGGGCTCGGGCCACACCAAGGGCGATACCGTGGTCTGGCTGCCGTCGCAGAAGGTGCTGTTCTCCGGCGACCTGGTGGAGTACGACGCGGCCTGCTACTGCGGCGACGCGCAACTCGCGCAATGGCCCGCCACGCTCGACGCCTTGCAGGCCCTGGGCGCCGAGAAGCTCGTCCCCGGCCGCGGCCCGGCCCTGACCAATCCGCAAGAGGTCAAGAAGGGCATCGAGTACACCAAGGATTTCGTCACCACGCTGTTCCAGGCGGGCAAGGAAGCCGTGGTGGACCGCCTGGACCTGAAGAGCGCGATGGCCCATACGCGCAAATCGATGGACCCGAAATTCGGCCACGTCTTCATCTATGAGCACTGCCTGCCGTTCGACGTGTCGCGCGCCTTCGATGAGGCCAGCGGCATCCAGCATCCGCGCATCTGGACCGCACAGCGCGACAAGGAAATGTGGGCCGCGCTGCAAAACTGAAGGCCAATCGCCGCATAGATGGAATGGCCGTACAGAGTGGATGGAGACACAAACATGAGCAACGATTACCAGAACCAGTCATTTGAGTACCAGCCCTGCCGCGAGCAAAGGCAGGCGCACGCAGGCAAGCCGCACCCCGTGATCGTCGTCGGCGCCGGGCCCGTCGGCCTGGCCACCGCGATCGACCTGGCCCAGCACGGCGTGCCGGTTGTGCTGGTGGACGATGACTGCACGCTGTCGAGCGGATCCCGCGCGATCTGCTTTGCCAAGCGCACGCTGGATGTCTTCGACCGGCTAGGCTGCGGCGAACCCATGGTGGACAAGGGCGTGCGCTGGCACGTCGGCAAGGTCTTCGTGCGCGACGAGCAGGTCTACACCTTCGACCTGCTGCCGGAGGCCGGCCATCAACGGCCGGCCTTCATCAACCTGCAGCAGTATTACGTCGAAGGCTTCCTGCTCGACCGCGCGCGCCAGTTGCCGAACCTGGAGATCCGCTGGAAGCACAAGGTGACGGGCATCGAACAGCGTCACGCCGGCACGCCGGACGCGGCCGTGGTGCTGAGCGTCGACACGCCGGACGGCCCCTATGCGCTCACCGGCCGCTACGTGGTGGCGGCCGATGGCTCGCGCAGCCCGCTGCGCAACCTGCTGGGCCTGGACAGCAAGGGCCGCACATTCAAGGATCGCTTCCTGATCGCTGACGTGAAGATGGAAGCCGAATTCCCCACGGAGCGCTGGTTCTGGTTCGACCCGCCTTTCCATCCGAACCAGTCGGTGCTGCTGCACCGCCAGCCCGACAATGTCTGGCGCATCGATTTCCAGCTCGGCTGGGACGCCGATCCCGTGCTGGAAAAAACGCCGGAGCGCGTGATTCCGCGCGTGCAGGCGCTGCTCGGGCCGAACGCGAAGTTCGAGCTGGAATGGGTCAGCGTCTATACCTTCTCCTGCCTGCGCATGGACAGCTTCCGCCATGGCCATGTGCTGTTTGCCGGCGACTCCGCGCATGGCGTCTCGCCGTTTGGCGCGCGCGGCGCCAACAGCGGCGTGCAGGACGCGGAGAACCTTGCGTGGAAGCTGGCGTACGTGATCCAGGGCCGCGCGCCGGACAGCCTGCTCGACACCTATGCAAGCGAGCGCGAATACGCCGCCGACGAGAACATCCGCAACTCGACGCGCTCGACGGATTTCATCACGCCGAAGAGTGCGGTCAGCAAGGTGTTCCGCGATGCCGTGCTGGCACTGTCGAAGAAGCATGCGTTCGCCCGGCAGCTGGTGAATAGCGGGCGGTTGTCATTGCCATCGGTGCTGCGCGACTCGACGCTCAACACGCCTGACACCAGCGACTTTGCCGCCGCCATGGAGCCAGGCACGGCCTGCGTGGATGCGCCGGTCCGCGGCGCGCAAGGCCAGGGATGGCTGCTGCCGCAACTAGGCGGGCAATTCACCGCGCTGCTGTTCGGCACACCCGACGCCGACAGCCTGGCCGCCTTGCAACGGCTGCAGCAAGGCACGCTGCCGCTCAGGCTGGTGGTGGTCAGCGCGGATGCCATGCCCGCCGCATCGCCTGGCATTGCGATGTTGCACGACGCCGAGGGACTTGCGGCGCAGCGCTACGACGCGCGGCCCGGCACGCTGTACCTGATCCGCCCCGACCAGCATGTCTGCGCGCGCTGGCGGCAGGTCGACATCGCCGCCGTCCAGCAGGCCATGTCACGCGCGACCGGCAACTTGCCGGGCACGCAGACCAGCGCACCGGCAGCGCAAGCGGCCGCTCCGGTAGCGGCATGAATCCCGCCGCGACATTCCGAGTCAGAGAGACTGCAATGGCACTCAACACCCAACCCAACCTGGCGCGCGCCGACGACTTCTACGAAGCCCTGATCGACATGCACCGCGATCTCGACGACGGCCAGAGCCAGGCGGCCAATGCGCAATTGATCCTGTTGCTCGCAAATCATATCGGCGACCACGACACGCTCGCCGCCGCCATGCAGCTCGCGCGGCAGGGCGCGGCGCCGGAGATCGGCGCGCAAGCCTGATCGCAGCGGGCGCGGCCCGCTGCCCGCTTCCACTCATTGCCAATACGCACCAGACGTCGGCATCCAGGGCCCGGCCGGGCCCGCGTTCCCGGAGACAATCCATGACCTATTCCTCTGCAGGGGCCATTGCGCCCCCGGCTCGTGCTGCCTGCGACGAAGACGCGCTTTATCGCAAGATCTGGCTGCGCATCATCCCTTTCCTCTTTGTCTGCTACGTCATCTCCTTCCTCGACCGGATCAATATCGGCTTTGCCCAGCTGCAGATGAAGCAGGACCTGGGCTTCAGCGATGCGATGTACGGGCTGGGCGCCGCCGTGTTCTATGTGGGCTACGTGCTGTGCGAGGTACCCAGCAACATGCTGCTGGCCCGCTTTGGCGCCCGCCGCACCTTCACCCGCATCATGCTGCTGTGGGGCCTGGCATCGGTCGGCATGATGTGGGTGTCGACACCCACGCACTTCTACACGCTGCGCTTCCTGCTGGGCGTGTTCGAAGCCGGCTTCTTCCCCGGCATCGTGCTCTACCTGACGTACTGGTTCCCGGCGCGGAGGCGCGCTGCCGTGATGGCCATTTTCTTCGCGGGTGTTGCCGTGGCCGGCGTGCTGGGCGGGCTGGTGTCGGGCTGGATCATGCGCGACATGGCCGGCGTGCTCGGGCTCTATGGCTGGAAGTGGATGTTTGCCATCGAAGGTGCGCCCGCTATCTTGCTCGGGCTCGTCGCCGCGGTGTTCCTGGTCGATGGCCCGCAGCAGGCGAGCTGGCTCACCCCCACGGAGAAGGCATTGCTCGCCGCGCATAACGGGCCGGCCGGACAGGCCACGCGCGCGCACTCGTTTGGCGCGCTCATCGAGGCGTTGCGCAACCCGCGCATCTACCTCTTTGCCTTCATTTACTTCGCACTGACCTGCGGCTCGCTGACGCTGAGCTTCTGGATGCCCCTGATGATCCGGGACTTCGGCATCACCGATGTGATGTCCATCAGTCTTTACTCCGTCATCCCGAACGCCGTCGGCGCCGTCGGCCTGATCCTGATTGCCCGCCACTCCGACCGGCGCGGCGAGCGGCATCGCCATTTCGTAGCCTGCACGGTAGGCGGCGCGCTGGCGCTCGCGCTGCTGACCCTGCACCTGCCCAGCTTCGCGGCGATGCTCGCGCTGCTGTCCGCCGCGTGCGTGCTGATCTTCGCCGCGCTGCCGATCTTCTGGTCCTTGCCGCCAAGCCACCTGCCAGCCCACACCGCCGCCACCGGCATTGCCTTTATCAGCAGCATCGGCATTACCAGCGGCATCGTCAGCCCGTGGGTGATCGGGCAGATCAAGACGCACACAGGCAGCATGGACAACGCACTGTACCTGCTCGCAGGGTTGCTGCTGGCCAGCGGCGTCGCCATGTGGGCGGGCGTGCCGAAGGCCGAGCCACGGCGCTAACCCCGGGGGCCGGCTGGCCCCCCCGGGCTCCCATCTTTCTGGGGTTTCGACTAAACTTGCCCGCCCTCTTGTCGATATGAGGGGCGTACTGGCGCCTTGCTTGGCGCGCTCGCTTGGCGCGCGCGCCGGGCGGCCTCCAGGCAGGTCCAAGTCAACATCCAGAAAGGTCTTCCATGCACGCCGGTAGCTACAACAGTTTGCTTGTGCTGTTCTCACTGCTTGTGGCGATGCTGGCCTCCTACACCGCCCTGGACATGGCCGGGCGCATTGCCACCGCGCAAGGACGCGCGGCCCACTGGTGGCTGGCGGGTGGTGCCTGCGCCATGGGCATCGGCATCTGGTCGATGCACTTCATCGCCATGCTGGCGTTCCACCTGCCGATTCCGCTGGGCTACGACCTGCCCATCACCGTGGCCTCGTTGCTGATCGCCATCGCGTCATCCGCGCTCGCGCTCTGGCTGGTGGGCCGGGAAACCTTGCCGTGGCGGCGCCTGGCTGGCGGCGCCTTGTTGATCGGCAGCGGCGTTGCCGGCATGCACTACACGGGCATGGCTGCACTGCGCATGGTCCCGGGTATCCACTACATCCCATCGTTGTTCGTCCTGTCCGTGGTCATTGCGGTCCTGGCGTCGGGCACGGCGCTGTGGATTGCGTTCAACCTGCGGCGCGAGTCCGTCTGGGTGCGGCCCTTGCGGGCGGGCGCCTCGGTGGTGATGGGCCTTGCCATCGCCGGGATGCACTACACCGGCATGGCGGCCGCGCAATTTCCGATCGGCGCCGTCTGCGGCGCGGCGCGCGACGGCATGGACACCGGCTGGCTGGCCGTGGTGATCATCGTCGTCACGCTGGCCGTGCTGGCCATTGCCTTGATCACCTCGGTGCTCGATGTGCGCCTGGAAGCCCGCACCTCCATGCTGGCCATCTCGCTCGCCGAAGCCAACCAGGAACTGACCTACCTGGCGCTGCACGACAACCTCACCAAGCTTCCCAACCGGGTACTGCTGGAAGACCGGCTCGAGCAGGCGATCCAGGGCGCCACGCGGGAGAAGAGCCGCTTCGCCCTGATGTTCATGGACCTGGACGGCTTCAAGGCGGTCAACGACGCCTACGGCCATCCCATTGGCGATCAGTTGCTGGTGGCAGTCGCGCGGCGCATCGGCGCCAATGTCCACTCGCAAGACACCATCGCACGGCTGGGCGGCGACGAGTTCGTGCTGCTGGCCAGCGTCAGCGAGCCGGCGGATGCCGCCACCCTTGCCGAGAAGGTGCTGAGCGCCATGCGCGAGCCCTTCCAGGTAGCCGGCCGCGAGTTGCGCGTGTCCACCAGCATCGGCATTGCCATGTACCCTGGCGATGGCGAACTCCAGCACGACTTGCTGACCAACGCCGACGCGGCGATGTATCACGCCAAAGCGCTGGGCCGCAACACCATCTGCTTCTTCGAAGCATCGATGAACGCCAACGTGCACGAGCAGCTTCAGCTGGTGCAGGACATGCGCATGGCGCTGGAACGCCGTGAGCTGACCCTGCAGTACCAGCCCAAGCTCACCGCCCCCAACGGCCCGATAGTCGGCGTGGAAGCCCTGGTGCGCTGGATGCATCCCACGCGCGGCCTGATCGCCCCGGACCAGTTCATTCCCCTCGCGGAGAAAACCGGCCTGATCGTGCCGTTCGGGGACTGGATCCTGGACGAAGCCTGCCGGCAGATGCGGGCGTGGCGCGACGAGGGCCGCCCCGAGTGGACCATGGCGGTCAACCTCTCGGCACTGCAGTTCCGGCACGCCAGCCTGATCGCGACCGTGCGCGACACCCTGGCCCGGCATGCGCTGGAGCCATGCTGCCTGACGCTGGAGGTCACCGAATCCACGGCGATGCGCGACGCGGATGCCAGCCTGCAGATCCTGCAGCAGCTCCACGACATGGGCGTGCGCATCTCGATCGACGACTTCGGTACCGGCTACTCGAGCCTGCTGTACCTCAAGCGGCTGCCTGCGAGCGAGCTGAAGATCGATCGCGGGTTCATCCGGGATCTGTCACGCGATACCGAGGATGCGGCGATTGTCTCGGCCATTGTGGCGCTGGGGCGCACGCTGAATTTGAATATCGTCGCAGAAGGGGTCGAAACGGCGAAGCAGCAGGAGTTCCTGACGCGGCTGGGATGCAACTCGCTGCAAGGATTCCTGCTCGGACGACCGATGTCCGCGGAAAACCTGATTGAATCGCTGTCCAACGATAATCTGCTATCAGAGCCGGTTGAGGAAGGCACCATCGGGTCATGCTATGACGCGGGGTACCTCACGCCGCATTATGACTAGCCAGATATTTGACCAACCCCTCAATCCCCCCCTTAGCCACAATATCCGCAAACTGCTTGCGATAAATCTCAATCAGCCAAGCCCCGCTCATATTGATATCGTAAATCGACCACCCCGCCGCGCCCCGCTGCAGCCGATAATCGATCCGCACCTCATCCCCGTTATTGATCACGCTGGTCTCCACCACTACATCCTTTCCCGCGGTCCGCGGCGCCTTGTAGCGAAACTTCAGCGTCTGCTCGCGCACTTGTGAAAGGGATAAGGCGTAGCTGCGCACCAGCAGCGTCTGGAACTGCTCGTAAAGCTGCCTCTGCTGCTCAGGCGTGGCACCGCGCCAGGCGCTGCCGACCGCAAGCCGGGTAGTGCGCTGAAAATCGGTGTAAGGCAGGAACTGCCGGCGCACCACGGCCGTGATCTTGTCCAGATCGCCGTTACGGGTGTCGGCGTTGGCTTGAATGGTGGTGAGCACGCCTTCGACGGCGGCGCGGACCATGCGGTCCGGCGAGGAGCGGTCAACGCCTGCGGCCGCAGGGCTCTCGCCAGGTGTCGCGGCCGGCGCGGTGATGGGCAAGGATGCGCCAAGGACAAAGACAAAGCCGGCGCAAACCGCGAGCACGGCGGCATTGCATCCCGCAGTGGCAAAGCGAAGGCGAAAGCGAAAGCGGAAAGGGCGAGGCATCGCAATGATCCTCCACGAACAAGATGCGCTCGCCCCGGGGGCCCGGGGTACCCGCATCTCTTGCCTAATGCTAGTGCTTTGCCGCCAAAAATAAAATGACGGAAACGACAGTGGCCGGCGCGTACCACGCACCGGCCAACAGGCAATTACTGCGTCAGCGCCTTGAAACCCTGCAGCAAGCGCTCGATGTCATCCAGCTGGATATTGCCCATGGTGGAAATGCGGAACAACTCGGCCGACAGTCCGCCCTGCCCCGCATAGATGACAAAGCCGCGTTCCTTCAGGCCGTCGTGCAGCTGGGGATACGACAAGCCGGCCGGCAAGCGGTAGGCCCGCAGCACCACCGAGGACTGTTCCGACGGCCACAGGGCCGGCATGCCCAAGGCCTCGAGCCCGGCGCGCGCGCGTTCCGCAAGGGCCGCATAGCGCGCATGGCGGGCGCGCCAACCACCCTCGTCCTCCAGTTCGCGCAGCGCTTCCACCAGCGCGTAATAGGCATGTACCGACGGCGTAAACGGTGTATTGCGCTGGTCCTGCAAGCGCGCGAGCCGCCCGAGATCCAGGTAGTACGTCCGGCTGGCGGCTTGCTCCAGCGCGCTGCGCCGCACAATGACGAACGATGCGCCCGGCACGCCGTGCAGGCACTTGTTGGCCGTGGCGGCCACCGCGGCAATGCTGCCGCCGAAATCGATCGCCTCGGCGCCGAAGCTGCTCACGCCATCCACCAGCAGGCGCACATCCCGCGCGCGGCACAGTGCGTCCAGGGCCTGGAGGTCGTTCAGGCGGCCGGTGGTGGTTTCATGATGGATCACCGCCACGTGCGTGATCGCACGGTCCGCGTCGAGCGCGGCGGCAATGCGGGCAAGGTCAGGCGCCTGCATCCAGTCGTGCGCAACGACCTCATGGGCGATGCGGTACTGCGTGGCGATCTGCGTGATGCGCTCGCCGTACACGCCGTTCTGGACGATCAGCAGCTTGCCTTGCTCGGGCACCAGCGCGGCGATCATGCTCTCCACCGCCGCCGTGCCGGAGCCGGTCATCAGGACCGCGGCCCACTCGGCGGGATCCAGCTCGTAGATGTCCAGCAGGCGTGCACGGGCTTCGTCCTGCAGGTCGAAGAACTCGCTTTCGCGGTGGCACAGGTCGGGCTGCAGCAAGCTTTGGCGGACACGTTCTGACAGGGTAACGGGGCCCGGGTTGAGTAGCAGCATTTACTTCCCTCCTTGGTCGGCACCGATGTGTCGCGCCAGGCGCGTCTTCACATCGACCGGGGTGATGGTCGGGCGCGGCAGGCCGTCCGGCGTGCCTGCGCTGATCGTCAGCGCGACAAAACGCGGGCCGGCGGCGCTCGCTGGCGCGGCCGTGAGCGTCTGGTCGAGCAGGTCGAGCTGGTCGCCCTCGGCCGCCGACGCGTAGCCGCAGGCGGACGCCACGCCGGCGAACGAGACATGGTGCGACACGGTCGCCTGTCCGCCGGTGGAGTCATGGGCGCCGTTGTCGAGCAGCACATGCGTGAGGTTGCCCGGGCCATAGGCGCCGAGCGTGGCGAACACGCCCATGCGCATGAGCGCCGCGCCGTCGCCGTCCACGGCGACCACGTTGAGGTCCGGACGCGCGAGCGCAAGGCCTAGCGCGAACGGCGTGAGGCAGCCCATCGAACCCACCATGTAGAGCTGGTTGGCACGGTCGTCGAGCGCGTAAAGCTCACGCCCGCAGAAGCCGGTCGATGCCAGCACCACGGTCTTGTCCGTTGGCGTATGCGCGATCACGCGTTGCAGCGCGTCGCGGCGCGTAGGCAGGCCATCGCGCGAAGCGCCCCGCGCCTCCGACTGCGGCGTGCACTTGGGGCGCAGCGCGGGCTGCTCCTGCTGCTTGAGCGCATACGGCGCGACGCTGCCCTTTTGCATCACCAGCGCGTACGGACGTCCGGTGGCATCCATATGCGCCACCGCGCGATCCAGCGCCGGGCCAACCTCGGCCGGGTCGGTCGGGAAGGTTTCCCACGGGATCTCCATGGTATCGAGCATCGTCGGGGTGACCGGGCCCATCAGCGCGTGCTGCGGTTCGTCAGCCACGCCCGGCTGCCCGCGCCAGGTCACGATCAACAACTGCGGCAGGCGAAACGTCCACGTGAGCGAGGTCAGCGGGCTGACCGCATTGCCCAGGCCGGAGTTCTGCATCATGGTGACGCCACGGCGCCCGCCCTGCGCGCCCAGCGTCACGCCGGCGATCAGCGCCACCGCATCGCCTTCGTTCGCCGCCGACACGTAGTGCAGCGATGGATCCTGCATCACGTAGTTGATGAACGGCGTGAGATACGAGCAGGGCACCCCGGCATACCAGTCGAAGCCGCGCGCACGTGCGGCCTCGACAAACTGTGCCGCTTCGATCATCGGGCTTCCTCTGCGTCCGTGCCGCCGACCGCAAACGGTGTCTGCGTATGCGCGAAATCGCCCGCGCGGCGGAAGTCGTCGAGGTCGTTCACGCCGCGCCAGTGGCCATGCACATACTTCACTTCGATCTGTTCGCCGGCTTCGACCAGCGCGTTAAGCAGCGCGGGCATGTCCAGCGTGTTGAAGTCGTCGCGCTTGCGCAGTTCGGCAACCAGCTTCTGCAGGCGCACGCGGCCCTCGCCGCGCACGTTCAGCAGGCCGATCCAGCGGCCGTGCGGTGCCTGGGCCTGACCTGCGCCCGGCTCCTGGCCCTTGCTCGACACATGGCGCAGCAGGATCTTCTGGCCGAACAGGTCGCGGTCGTCGGGCGCGGAGCAATAGGCGAAGTCGCGCACGCTCTGGTTCGACTCCGTGGTCAGCGACGAGTCCACCACCACGCTGAACGGCGCGTCGCTCTCGAGCAGGTCGCGCAGGATATAGCTGCGGAACAGCAGGTCGCCGTAGGCGATCACGGTATCCGTCTGCAATCCGTCGACGGCACACGCCAGCGAGGCCAGCTCGCCGGTCTGGGCGTACTGCTCGTTGACCACCAGCTTGATGCCGGCCGTGTCGATGGCCTTGGCCTGGTAGCCGCCCACCACGGTGATGTCGTTGATCGACTGCTTCTTGAACGCGTCCACCAGCCAGCGCAGCAGCGGCTTGCCGGCCACGGGCAGCATGACCTTGGGACGGTCCTCGGTGAGGGGCTCCAGGCCGGTGCCGCGGCCGGCCGCCAGCACCACCGCCGCGCCCGGCGCTTGCGAGCCGGACAGGTAGATCTTCTCGGCGGTCGAGTACTCGTCGGCGTCCTGCAGGCGGAAGATCTCGTTGACGGTGGCGATGCGGTCTTCCACATTGACCAGCGTCTCGCTGTCGTGAATCTCCTTGGCCACGGCCTGCATCGAGGATGCCGCCACGCGGATCAGGTGGTTGGCCCAGATCACCACGCTGATGCCGGCCTTGCGGAAGGCTTCGGTCGGGGTGCTGTAGTACTTGGTCGGCACGATCACCAGCGGGCCCCGGCCGGCCCACTCGCGCGCGAACTGCAGGATCTCGTCCGGGCGCGACAGCTTGCTGTGGATCAGGATGGCATCGGCGCCGGCCTGGCGATAGGCCTCGGCGCGGCGCAGGGCTTCGTCCATGCCCCAGCCTGCGATCAAGGCTTCCACGCGGGCGACGATGGAGAAGTTGTCGTCCGACTGCGAATCCTTGCCGGCCTTGATCTTGCCGCAGAACTCATCGATCTCGGCCAGCGGCTGGCGCTCGCCGTCGATGAAGCTGTTGGTCTTGGGAAACTGCTTGTCCTCGATGCACACACCGGCAATACCGCGCTGCTCGAGCTTGCGCACCAGGCGGCGCACATTGTTGAAGTTGCCGTAGCCGGTGTCGCCGTCCAGCAGGATCGGCAGGTCGCTGGCGTCGGCCATGAACTCCAGCGTATCGACCACCTGGGTCCAGCTCGCTTCGTTGTTGTCGCGCACGCCGTACTGGGCGGAGATCGCCAGGCCCGAAGCCCAGATGGCCTTGAAACCGGCCTCGCGCACGATGCGCGCGGACAGCCCGTTGTGGGCTTCCATCATGAATTCCAGCTCGTTGCCGACAATCATCTGGCGCAGCCGGGCGCTGCGCGAAGCGGTCGAAAAAATCGGGTCAATCGCGTTCACTGTGCTACTCCCACAATCGGCTGAAGTTCAGGCAGGACTTCGTCGCGCGCGCGCGCCACGTCGTTCGGGAAATCGATCTCGATCCACGGTGCGCCGCTCACATCGGCGACATCGAATACGTGGCCGCCTTCGAGCAGCAGGTCGCGCACCGCCTCTTCGTGCGGCATGTTCGAGCGGCCGCTGTCGACATAGCCCTGGACGATCTGCGCCAGGCGGCGCGCGGTTTGCTCCTGAAAGCGGAAGAAACCGACCGACTCGCCAATGGTGTCGTACTCCAGACCAACCGCGAGCTGCTTGCGCAGCTCCACCGGCACGCCGTCCTTCAGGCACAGCTTGACGGGTTCGTCGCCGGCTTCGAAATCGCGGTCGATCAAGAGGCGATTGGTGGTGGTGCCCGCCACCAGCGCGCCGAGGATGCGCTCGTCGTAGAGCACGTCCGCATCCATCAGCAGCACGTCGCCGCCGCGCGTGAGCGCATCGGCCACTGTGTGCACGGTCAGCACGCTGCCCAGGTCGTAACGCGGGTTCAGCACGATCTCCGGATAGGGGTCGCGCCCCAGCCGTACCAGCTCGGCCTCGACGTGTTCCGGCTGGAAGCCCAGCGCCAGCACGATCTCGTCCACCCCGGCCGCGTCGAGCATGCGCAGATGCCGCTCCAGCAGGGTGATGCCCTCAAAACGCAGCAGGCATTTGGGGAATTGCTCCCCGGGTTGTTGCTGAAGTCGCAGGCCTAGGCCCGCGGCAAGGATGATTGCTCGCATTCGTTCTCCGCACCCATGCAAATTGCCATCGATCAATCGGCGGCCTGCTGCACACCTGCTGCACGCCGCCGTTGGAATTTTCGTTCACTCAAATGTAAATACAGCAGCCCGGGCGCGCCGAGCCCGATCTCGCGGGCGCGCTTTGCCAGGGACAGCGCCAGCGCCGCTTCGGGCGGCAGGCCGACGATGGGCGCCAGCAGCAGGTAGCCGCCTTCCTGCGCGCCCAGCGAGCCGGGAATGGCAAACGCCGCGCCACGGATCGCCTGCCCCACGCTCTCCAGCAGCAAGGCGTCGAGCCAGCTGACGGGATGCCCGAGGAAATGCAGGGCCAGCCAGACCTCGCCCGTGCCGACCAGCCAGCCCACCAGGCTCAGCGCGAAGGTGGACGCCACCTTGCGGCGGTCGCGGTACATGCCTTGCACGGCCGCGTCCACGGCATCGGCGCGCATGGTCAACCCCGACCAGTCGCGCTTGCCGAATACCTTCGACAGCAGGCGCAGCACCCGGCCGAACAGGCCGCGCTTTTGCACCACGTAGAAACCCGCTATGCATAGCGCAAGCACGGCGGTGACGACCAGGGCCGGCGTGCGCAGGTCGGCAAGCGCATCGTGCCCGCCATACAGGCCAAACAGCGCCAGGCCGATAAAGGCGAACACCATCTGCGCCAGCGCCTGCATGGTGGTGCTCACCGTGATGGCCGCGGCGGCGTCGCGCATGCGCGTGCCGCGCTGCGCCAGGTAGCGCACCATCAGGACCGGGCCGCCGATCTGCCCCGCCGGCAGCAGGCTGTTGACGGACTCGCCGGCCCAGCGCGCCAGCAGCGCGTCGCGCAGGGTGCCGTGGCCGGCCCTGCGGTCGAACAACACGTAGATGGCGCCGGCGTCCAGCACCAGCGGCAGCAGGTGGAACGCGGCGACCAGCACCAGGCCCCAGCCTGCCGACATGAACGTCGACGCGACGGAGCCGAATCCCTGCCAGGCGAGCAGCGCGACAAAGAGCGCCGCGCCGATCGACAGGAAAAGCATGGCAGCACGGGTCATGAGCGGGGCTTCTGGCCCGGTACCAGTCTCTTGAACACTTGCCGGAAGCCGAAATAGGCGACCGCGTCCTTCATATTGGAGATGAAGCGCAGCCACGGGCGCATGCCCGGATCGGTCACGTACTCGAACGTCAGCGACACGCGCATTTCGTTGGCGCCGGCCGGCGTGATGCGATGACGCAGCTTGTCGCCATCGAAGAACACCAGCCCGCCGGGCGTGGTCTGCACCGAGCCGGGCTCATCGGGCACTTGCGCGTTGCGCGTGTGCAGTTCGTAGTCCAGGCGGCATGACGATTCCTCGATCACGCCCAGCAGCAGCGTGTAGCGGCGGCCGTCGTAATAAGAGGTGTCGTAGTGCCAGCCAATGTGGTCACCCTGGCGCGTGTAGTAATACAGCGCGTAGGCATGGGGATCGGAATCGGGGGAGACCAGCAGCTTCTCGCCGCACATCTGCTCCAGCCAGCCGATCAGCGCCTTCGACCGGTACAGCTCGGCGATGAACGGCGCTAGCTCGTCGATGGTGTGCCGGCTGACGCTGCCGCCCTGCTTGTGGCCGGGCAGGTAGTTGCGGTTGATCTGCGGCACCAGCGCGCGGGCGCTGGCCACCAGTTGCGCGGTGACTTCAGGCGCCAGGAAATCCTCCAGGTGCAGGAAAGCGTCCTGGCGCACGAAATCGGCGCGCAGCTGCTTGCTGTCGAGCCGCGCGGTGCGCTCGGCCACGCAGGCATCGGGGTTGGGCAGCATGGCGCCGGCGGCAGGTTCCGCAGCCGGCCTTTGGCGGGAGGGAACCGAAGCGGGGGACGGGTCGTCCAGCGTGATGTCGTTGGCTTGCTCGCTCATCGGGTTTCTCAGATCTCCGTCGAAGCCGTGGCTGGCAGGGGACGCCGCATCACACGCCAGTAATCGATGATGACCCAGGCCGCGAACAGGGGAGCGCCGATCGACGCTGCCATCAGGAACGGCGCGATGCCGCTGGTCAACGTCACCAGGGGAAGCAGGTAAAGCACGTCTTCGGTCTCGAAACCGCCGGCAGAGGCTTGCTTCGTCCCGCTTTTCCCCACACGCGACTCGATCCGCATGCGCAGGAAGAAGATCAGCGCCACCGCCACGCCCGCGAGCGCGCCTTGCAGGACGGGCGACATCGTGTCTGCCGCGGCCTGCCCGGAAATGGCTGCGCCCATGCCCACGAAGAGCAGGACGGTAATCAGCGCATCGCTCGCCAGGTCATAAAAATGGCCTATCTTGCTCGATTTACCGCTAATTCTTGCCAATTCTCCGTCAGTGTGGTCAACGAAGTTGGACACCACGATCAGGAGCGCGCCGTAGTTGGTCCACGCGAAACCGCCTTGCATCAGGCACGCTACCCCGGCAAGGCCGATCGCGAGCCGCAGGGTGGTCAAGTGGTTCGGCGTGATCCAGGAGTCCTTGAGCGGGCGGACAAGCGCGCGCGCCAGACGGGCGTCCCAGGTACGCGGAGCGGGAGGCTCGCCACGAGAATTCTTTGGATTTTTGTTCATCAGGAAAAAGGTCCACCGGCAGGAAAACTGCCGCACGGCTCGCATACTAGCGCCGGATTGCGCACCTTGCATTGTGCGCACGCAACGCCGAAAGGCCGGCCGGGCCGCTTTTGGGGGCATACGCCAGTCAAACCGCTATGTTAAGCGATGTGACCCGCAACGGTAAGCGCGCGTGCACGGCGGCAGGCTGAACCTGGCGCAGGGGAGCCCGGGGTTGCGGCGCTCAGCGTCGCGCCGGGCCAGGCCAGGCCTGGCTTCAAGGCTGGCTGCTTTCGCTGGCCCGTGCTCGGGCATCGTCTTGCGTGAACGATGGCGCCGCCATGGCTGGCGGCGCGCTGGCCGGCGCTCCGGCCGGTGCCGCATCGGCGCCGCCTTGCTCAACGGCCGGGCTGCTCGCGCCCGGCAATGCGGGCAACGCAGGCGGCGCCGACGCCACCGATGCCGCCACGCTGGCTTCCGGCTCCAATGCCGCCGTATCCGGCGGCGCCGGGCGAGCGGCCCGCTTGGACGCGGGCGGGGCTTCCGGCTTGGCCGCCGGCCCGAACCACCGCTGGTACCAGCCGCGTATCGTCCAGCCCAAGGCTTCAAAGAGGCCGGTCTCCTTCTGCTCCACGAAGCGGACGTTCGCATCGATCATGCGGGACCGGAGCGAACGCTGGAAAAAGTCGCCCACCATCGGCAGCGCGCTGTGCGCGCCCTGGCCCCAGTAGTCGCTGCGCAGCGTCACCCGGCTGTCGTTGAACCCGACCCAGGCGCCGGCGACCAGTTGCGGATGCATCAGGATGAACCAGCCATCGGCGTTGTCCTGCGTGGTGCCGGTCTTGCCGGCGACATCCGCACGAATGCCGAAGCGCGTGCGAATGCTCGCGCCGGTGCCGCGATCGATCACGCCGCGCATCACGTCGAGCAGGGTCTGCACGGTGGCAACCGGCAGCGCCTGCTCGGGTGACGCGGGACGGAACGTCTCCAGCACCTCGCCCTTGCGGTCTTCGATGCGCGATACCATCACCGGCTCCAGGTAGGCGCCCTGATTGGCGATGGTGCCGTAGGCGCTGACCATTTCCTTCAAGGTGACCGGGCTGGTGCCCAGCGCCAGCGAGGGGACGGGATCGAGCCGGCTTTGCCGCACGCCCATGGCGCGCGCCAGCTTGGCCACCTTGGCCGGGCCAACGCTCTGCATCAGTTGCGCGGTGATGGTGTTCTTGGAATACACCAGGCCATCGCGCAGGCTCATGGCACGCCCGCTCGGGGGGCCATCGTCGGAGGGCCGCCAGACCTCGCCGCCGGCGAGCGGGATTTCCACGGCCTGGTCGACGAAGGTGTCGTCGGGCTTGGCGCCTTGCTCGAACGCAGCGCCATAGACGAACGGCTTGAACGTGGAACCTGGCTGGCGCTGCGCCTGCTGGACGTGGTCGAAGGCATCCAGGGTGAAGTCGCGGCTGCCTACCCATGCCTTGATTTCGCCGGTGCGCGGGTCCAGCGCGACGAAGCCAGCCTGGATGCGGGTCTTGGACTGGCGCAGCGCCTGCATGAAGGCGGTGTCCGCCAGCAGCTGCTTCATGGCCGCCTCGGGTGTCTGCCCGGACTCCCTCGCCGCGCGGTATGCCGGGGTCTCGCGCACAAAGGCTTGCACCAGGTCTTTGTTGGCCGCCCAGCCGGAGCGCGGCGCCCACGCGGCATCGGCAATCCCTTGCAGCTGGTTGCCCTGGCGCGCCACCGCCTGGTTGGCCAGCGCCTGCAGGCGCGAATCGATGGTGGTGCGCACCACCAGCCCGTCGGTGTAAATGTTGTAGTCGTTGCGGTCCGCCCAGGTGATCAGCCATTTGCGCAGCTGCTGGGCAAAGTGCGCCGCCGGGCCGGGCGGCTCGGTCTGCCGCTCGAAGTCGATGCGCAGCGGGCGCTTCTTCAGCAACTCGTACTTCGCCGGCTCCAGCTTCTGGTACTTGACCATCTGCGCCAGCACGGTATTGCGCCGCTGCACGGCGCGCTCGGGATTGATGACCGGGTTGTAGTAGCTGTTGCCCTTGAGCATGCCGATCAGCGTGGCGCTTTCCAGCACGTCGAGCCGGTCGGCGGATTTATCGAAGTAGGTGCGCGCCGCCATCTCGATGCCGTAGGCGTTGTACAGGAACGGCACGGTGTTGAGATAGGTCTCGAGAATCTCGTCCTTGGTGTAAAGCGCCTCGATCTTCAGCGCCGTGATGGCTTCCTTGAGCTTGCGCGTGAGCGTCGGCGCGCGGCCGATCTCGTCGGGATAGAGATTGCGGGCCAGCTGCTGCGTGATGGTGGAGCCACCTTGCCGGTCGCCGGAGAAGGTATGCAGCGCGGCCGAGCCCATGCGGCGCCAGTCCAGGCCGAAGTGCTGGTAAAAGCGGTGATCCTCCGTGGCGATCAGCGCGGTCGTCACGTTGGGCGAGATATCGGCCAGGCGGACCCATTCGCGGTTAGCCCACTTGAACACGGCCAGCGGCTTGCCATCGGCCGACAGGATCTGCGCGGGCTGGTCGGACTTGGCCTTGCGGATATCGCTGATGCCCGGGGTGAAGGGAATCAGCACCAGCACATAGAGCAGGAACAGCACTGGCACGGCGGCCACCGCCTTGGCCACGCCGCGGCGCGTGGGGCGCCGCAGGCGGGCAAGCCGCTCGGCGGCCAGGGATTTGATCTGGGCCAGATTCATGAAGCAAGCAGCATGGGGCGGAGTCACATTCCGGCACGAAGAAAGGCCTGCATCCTACCAAAATCGCTTGCCGCACCCCGGCATCTGGTCGCGCACCAGGGAATCAAGGCCGGATCGGGGCCACTTCAGCACTTCAGTCGAAGCGGTGCTCCGCA
This sequence comes from Cupriavidus sp. MPR-AND1C, assembly GCF_058809705.1. Classification (NCBI taxonomy): domain Bacteria; kingdom Pseudomonadati; phylum Pseudomonadota; class Betaproteobacteria; order Burkholderiales; family Burkholderiaceae; genus Cupriavidus; species Cupriavidus sp. MPR-AND1C. The sequence continues at coordinate 70,774 of NZ_JBXASU010000008.1, forward strand.
AGCACCAGGCTTTCGTCCAGACGCTCGTACTTGGACGCGTAGCTGGCATCGAAGCGCACCACGCGCCTGAGCTCCGGGGCATACCACGCCACCGCCGTGTAAGGCACGGAGGATGGTGCGCCATACGAGAAGCCGTAGAACGGCCGCGCCACATAGCCCTTGTAGGCCAGGCGCAAGACGCGGAAGCTGCCGGCAGGCACCGTGATGGTGGACTCCCCGGTCACCTCGCCGGTGAGTTCCGTACGCATGTCGGTGCCAGCCTGCTTGTAACTGTATTTCCATCGGGCACCCGGCTTGACGTCTGCCGGCACCCAGCCGCGCGGCGGCGATGCGCCATCGAACTCGCCGCCGCTGGGGGTGCTGATCCGCTCGACGCGGCCGTCCAGGGCCTCGACGCGGGCGCCCTGGTTGAACGTGATGCGCTCCCCTTCGACGCGGTCGACCCGGTAGACCACATCGCGCCGCTTGCGCGTCAGCTTGTCGATCAGTTCATAGCGCCAGACCTCGCCAACGCGGGGCGACTCGCCGCCAGCCGGGGCAGCGCCGGCCTCGTCCACCACAGGCGCCGCAGCCGCTGGCGCTGGCGCTGGCGCAGACGAGCGATAGCTGGCCATCGCCGCCGCGCCGCGCTCCTTGATCTGAGCGATCCAGCTTGCGGGCAACGCCTTGAGCTTTTCGCCGGGCGCGCGCCGTGCCGACAGGATGCCCACGAGCCGGCCCGTCTCATCGAACAGGCCGCCACCGCTGGCGGCCGCCGGCAAATCAAGCGTGAGCTCGATGCGGTCCAGCTTGCCGTCCAGGCCCGCGCGCCTGCCAGCACGTGGCAAGCCGTGACCAGTTGCCCCGGGCCAACCACCACGGCGGAGCCCGACGCCAGCGGCGCGTTGTTGGCGCCCGTTGCCCGCACGGCATAGATGCTTGGCGTGAGCTTGGCGAGCAGCTGCGGGGCATCGAGCGCGCAGGCATTGTCGGCGGCGAGCGTCAGAAAGACAGGTGTAGCGATCAGGGCGAAGCGGCGCATCGATTGCGGGCATGCGGGCAATCCGCTAGGATCATGCATCATGACCAGCGCGCAAAACCCGTCGATTATTCGCACCATCCCAGGGATGGTGGGTTAGCGCACGTGGACTGAGCACACACAGCGACCCGCCCAACGAGGCGGGTTTTTTGTGCCCGCCGCCTTGGGGCCTGCAAACACCAAGGAGCCTGAAGATGCAGCCAACCCGCCCCGCAGCAGCAGCACAAGCACCACAAGCACCACAAGCAGCAGCACCCGCCGTCCTCTATATGGTCTGCGGCAAGATCGGCTCCGGCAAATCGACACTGGCCAGGCAGGTCGCTGCCCGGCCAGCCACCGTGCGGATCAGCGAGGACGACTGGCTGTCACGCTTGTATCCCGGCGAGATCCGCGAAGTCGCCGACTATGCCCGCTGCGCCGCAAGATTGCGTGACGCCATGGCCAGCCACATCGACGCGCTGCTGCTGGCGGGCATGTCGGTGGTGCTTGATTTCCCTGCCAACACGCCGGCCACGCGCAGCTGGGCCAGGGCCATCTTCGAGCAGGCGGGCGTGGCGCATCAACTCCACTACCTCGATGTGCCTGACGCCGTGTGCAAGGCCCGCCTGCGCGCACGCAACGCCAGCGGCACGCATCCGTTCGAGACGACCGATGCGCAGTTCGATGCCATCACGCGTTACTTCGTGGCCCCGTCGGCGCACGAGGGTTTCAACGTGATCCGGCATGTGCCATCCGAGACCGGCGCGGCGGCGACCTGACAGGCAAAGCGGGGAAGGCGGCGGACCGCATGGCTCGGCTCGCTATCATGGCGAACACGTTCACCCACTGATCGAAAGCCGCCATGTCCCTGATGTTCGAGCTTGCATGCCCCCTGCCGGTCAGTGCCAGCCAGGCATGGCAGCGCGCGACCACGCCTGAAGGCATCAACGACGAGCTGTTTCCCTGGCTGCGCATGACGGCGCCGCCCGCCGTGCGCGGCAAGACGATCGGCGAGCTGCCGCTCGGCGAGCGGCTCGGCCGCAGCTGGCTGCTGGCGCTCGGCATGTTTCCCGTGGACGCGGACGACATCATGCTGGCGGAGGTGGGGCCGGGCTACCGCTTCAAGGAAGCGTCGCGGATGCTGAGCATGCGCAGCTGGGTGCACGAACGAACGATTCGAGACACCCCTGGCGGCTGCGAGGTGCACGACCGGCTCGTCTTTGCCTTGCGCGGACCCGCAGCCTGGCTGCCCGGCGGTGGCAGCGCGATGGCAGCCGTCGTGAAATGGCTGTTTCGCCACCGTCATCGGCGCCTGGCACGGTGGGCACGAAATGCCGGGCGCACAGAATCCCTGGCCTCGCCCGATAATTCAAAATATTTCAATGAATAATTGAGATTTCGGTCGCCAACGCGATCGGCCGGCGCCTAGACTTGCCTCACCGGCCCAGCAATCGAGCAGATCCAGTGATCCACGCGATGCGAGCCAAATTCAAATATTTCCAACTTTATCGAGGCACCGCATCATGAACCCCAACGCTACCCAAATCGCTATCGTCTACCACAGCGGCTACGGCCACACCGCCAGGCAGGCACAGGCCGTTGCACGCGGCGCCGCCAGCGTCGATGGCGTGGAAAGCCTGCTGATCAGCGTCGACGACATCGACCAGCACTGGGACACACTTGAAAACGTGGAGGGCATCATCTTCGGCGCGCCCACCTACATGGGCAGCGCGTCGGCGCAGTTCAAAGGCTTTATGGACGCCACCTCGCGCACCGTTTTCGCCAAAGGCGGCAAATGGGCCAACAAGGTGGCGGCTGGCTTCACCAATTCGGCCTCGCGTTCGGGCGACAAGCTTGCCACGCTGCAGCAGATCGCGATCTTCTCCGCGCAACACGGCATGCACTGGATCAACCTTGGCCTGCCCCCGGGCCACAACAACTCGAAATCGACCGAGGATTCGCTCAATCGCCATGGCTTCTTCCTGGGTGCGGCAGCGCAGTCGAATGCAGACGAAAGCGCTGACGTGGTGCCGCCGCCGGCAGACCTGCGCACGGCCGAGCATCTGGGTGCGCGCGTGGCGGAAGTGGCCCGGCAACTGGCCGCCGGCCGCGCGGCATTGGCGTCGCTGAAGAAGGCAGCCTGAGGGCTTGCGCCCCAATACACACCTACGCGTGCCAATGCGCTTCACGTGATTGAAACGTTTCATAGCGTGCTACACTGCACGCCACAGCAAACGACGATATCCGTGGAGTGCCATGCAGAAAAAAGCCGCAGCGCAGCGCAAGCCGACCCTGAAGGACCTGGCCGAGCAAGCGGGCGTTTCGGTCGGCACCGCCTCCAACGTGATGGCGGAGCGAGACGGCCCGTCCGCCGAGACCGTCGCCCACGTGTTCGAGGTGGCGCGCAAGATCGGCTATGTCGCCAACGCCGCGGCCCGCAGCCTGCGCTCGCGGCGCTCGCGCCTGGTGGCCTGCCTGGTGCCGGACATCACCAACCGCTTCTACGGCGTGATCGTGCGCGCGGCCGAACATGTGCTGCGCGAGGCCGGCTACACCTTGCTGCTGGTCGACACCCATAACGACACCGAACGCGAATGCGAGCTGCTGCTGGACGTGACCCGTGTCGGCGTTGACGGCGTGCTGTTCGCGCCCGGCTCCGAGAGCTCCGGAAAGCTGCAGCAGCGGATCGCGCAGGTGGATGTGCCGCTGGTGATCCTGGACCGCGATATCGCGCCGGATCGGCCCAGCGTCAAGGTGGACCACTTCAGCGGCGCGCTGAAGACCGCCAACTATCTGCTCGATCTTGGCCACCGCCGCATTGCCCTGCTCTTCCCCAGCTCGCACCTGCGCCCCGCGCGCGAGCGCTGGCAGGCCTTCGAGACGGCTGCCGCCGCGCGCGGCATCGGCGATGCGCTGGAGCTTGTGCGCATCGACACCAGTTCGATGGACGTCGCCTTTTCGCAATGCCTGGCGCTGTTCCAACAGACCGCGCCGCCGACCGCCATCTTTGGGCTGGGCACGACCCTGCTCGCCGGCGCGCTCAAGGCAGCACGCCAGACCGGCAGGGACATTCCGGGCAACCTGTCGGTGGTGTGCGTGGGCGATACCGAACTGGCCCAGGTGCATACGCCCGAGCTGACCACGCTCACCTGGAACCTGCAGGACCTGGGGCGCCATGCCGCCCGCCTGCTCCTTGCCGAGATGGAGCCCGGCATCGATCCGCAAGGCAGCCCTGACGCAACCGGGCACCTGATGCTGACCTGCGAGCTGATCCTGCGCGAGTCCTGCGCCGCCGTCCACACGGGGGCAGGCAAAAAACCGGCGCGAGGCCGGGCGAAGCGCCTCGCCAGCTAGGACTACCACTTTCCCCGGACCCATCACGCAAGCCCCCGCCGGGCGGCGCGATGCCGCCATTCCGGCATGCCCTTACCCTGTCTCAAGCCCTTGCAGGCAGTCGTTTACCCTTTATATGAAACGTTTCAATTCCGTGCTATATTTTTTCCATCCCTGGTAGTGGGGATCATGCAAACAATCACGTAAAGATCATCCAAAGATCACCACGGAGACAGCCACAGCATGCCGGACAGCAATCGCAAAGGAGTGAGCCGGCTTGCCGGCAAGGCAGCCATCGTCGTAGGCGCGGGATCGATCGGCGCCGACACCAGCAACGGCGCAGCCGCCGCCATCGTCTACGCCCGCGAAGGCGCGCGGGTGCTGTGCGTGGACCGCGACCTGGCGCTGGCCCGCAGGACCGCGAGCCAGATCGAGGATGCGGGCGGAAGCGCCAGCGCCTTCGAGGCCGACGTGCGCGACGGCGCGCGGCTGGCAGCCATGGTGGAGGCCTGCCGCGAGCGCTATGGCCGCATCGACGTGCTGCACAACAACGTGGGCATCGAGGAGATCGGCGAGCTCGAGGACATCACGGAGCAATCCTGGGACCGCGTGTTCGACATCAACCTCAAAGGCGCCATGCTCGCCTGCCAGAAGGCAATGCCGCACATGATCGCGCAGGGCGGCGGCTCGATCATCAACATCTCGTCGATCGCCAGCCGCAAATGGGGCCCGATGCCCTTTCTCTCCTACAACGCATCGAAGGCCGCGCTCAACCACATGACGCGGATCCTCGCGCGCCGCTACGCCGCGGACCAGGTGCGCTGCAATGTGATCCTGCCCGGCCTGATCGATACGCCCCATGCGGCCCACCTGACCGATGGCGACGAAGCCGCCGTGCAGGCCGCGCGCGAGTTTCGCAACAGCCGCTGCCCCATGGGCCGGCAAGGCACGCCGTGGGATATCGCCTACGCGGCGTTGTTCCTTGCCTCCGATGAGTCGCGTTATGTGACGGGGCTGGAGATGGTGGTAGATGGCGGACTGGGGCTTTGACGAAAATAGACAGCGAATCAAAGGCCGCACCGCGGCACATGACAAAGAATCAGGAGACGCCCCATGCCCCGCCACCTAGCCGCCGCTACGCTCGTCGTCGCGCTTGCCGCGCCCGCAATCGCAGCGCAGGCCAGTGAACCCTCCGCCGACTACCCCTCCCACCCCATCCGCCTGTTGCTGCCGATCTCGGCCGGCTCCGGCGGCGACATCCTTGGCCGCGTGCTCGCGCAGCGCATGTCGGCCATCCTGAAGCAGCCCATCGTGGTGGAAAACAAGGGTGGCGCCTCCGGCATCATCGGCACGCAAGCGGTCGCGCGCGCGGCGCCCGACGGCTACACCTTCACGCTCGGCGGCGCGACCACGCATATGCTGAACGCCGCGGTCTACACCAAGCTGCCGTATGACCCGGTGAAGGACTTCACCGCCATCGGCCAGGTCGGCACCGCCGCCATCCTGCTGGTGGCCAGCAATGACTTTCCCGCGAACGACATCAAGGCGCTGGTGGCGTACACCAAGAGCCATCCCAACGAAGTGCAGTACGCCAGTTGGGGCACCGGCTCCACGGGCCAATTCTGCGGCGAGGTGCTCAAGCAACTGGCCGGCGCCTCGATGACGCATATTCCCTACAAGACCGTGCCACAGGTGCTCAACGACATCGTTGCCGGGCATATCAAGCTGGGCTATGTGGACATGACTTCGGGCACGCCCTTCGTCAAGTCCGGCAAGGTCAAGGCGATCGGCACCTGTACCTCGCGTTCGCCGAGCCTGCCCGGGGTGAAGAGCTATGTCGACGAGGGCATCGATTTTGACCGCGTATTCCGCTGGGGCCTGTATGTGCCCGCCGGCACGCCCAGACCGATCGTACAGAAGCTGTCGGACGCCTTGAACCAGGTGCTGGCCACGCCGGAGATCAAGGCCCGCCTGCTGGAGATGGGCATCGCGGCCACGCCGATGAGCGGCGAGGAACTCGGCAAGCTGAATGAGCGCGATATCCCGGCGTGGAAAGACGTAGCAAAGACCGCCGGCGTGACGCAGGACTAAGCGCCTTATGCACGCGTCAATGCACGCATCAGCGCATCAATCACCCGGCAAGTTCGCAAAAAACCCAAATCACGGAGCCCTGAACATGGATAGTCTGTCTCTCGCCCGCATCCAGACCGTGCGCGACCATATGGCCCTGGAGTGCACCCAGGAATGGGACGCCGTCATCGCCACCTTTGCCCATCCGCGCTACGAGATGCACGGAGGCGGCGCGGTCTTCGACGGCGAGCAAGCGGTGCGCGGCTACTTCGCGTCTTCGCGCACGCCCTTCCCCGACCAGGCCAACGAGATCATCAGCATCGCCGCGGCCGGCGACACGGTGCTGGTGGAATTCTGGCTCACCGGCACCCACCTAGGCCCCCTGAAGGCGAACGGCACCGTCTACCCGCCCACAGGCCGCGCGTTTCGCGTGCGCATGGCCGCATCGTTCGAGTTCGCGCCCGACAGCGACAAGATCGTTTGCGAGCGGCCGTACTTCGACCAGGGGGCAAAGCTGCGCTCGCTGGGGCTGGCCGCCACCTAGCGCATGGCACGCTGTCCGTGAGGGAAAGGCCATGCGGATCGAACACCTTGGTCTGCGCGCCGAGGTGCCGAAGGATCCGCTGGGCTTCGAGCGCAAACAGGCGGCTACAGGAGTTCGGGTGCAGCGAGCCGTCGAGCAGGAGAATGCGCGGCGCATGTGATCCCGGCAGCGATATAAAGCGATCCACGAGCCGCCCGGTGTCCGGTGCCTGACCAAAACAGCTTATGTCGCTTCAAGCACAGAGAGAATATTGCCGGCCGGGTCCTTGAACCAGGCGATGACGGGGCCGCCCTCGCTGCGGCAGATGCCCCGCTCGTCGGTCTTCAGCCCAGGCAGGTCGTAGGTCTCGAAGCGCACGCCGAGCTTGCCGAGTGTCTCCACGGCCTTGTCCACGCTCTTCACCGGGAAATTCAGCACCGTGAACGTCGCAGGCACGTGGTTCGGCTTGGAGTAAAGCAGCACGTTGTTGCCGCCGGCGATATACAGGGTCAGCAAGCCCCCGCTTGCGGACACTTCCAGCCCCAGCGTACCGCCATAGAAGTTCGTGGCCCTGGCGATGTCGTCGACCGAGAATCCGCTGAATGCATGACTGTCGCGCAACATGGCTTGCTCCTTGAAATCACTTCCGCGCATGCGCAAACAAAACCGGCCCGCTCGCGCCGCAGCGGCCTACGGGCCAGTATTGTTCATCGCGGCGGGGGACTCAAGGCAGGTAACAAAGCACAGCGCGCGATTCAGCCTGGGCTTACTTCGTGCTACCAGACTCCGCCGCCTCGGTGCGCTGGAGCGCACGGCTGCACTTGCGCACAAGCCGCGCAGGCGATTGCTCCGCCTCAAGCGCCTTCGACGCGGCGATCAGCATCGCGGGCAAGGCAGGATCGCGCCTTGCCTCGTCCATGGCCGCCTGATCGTCGGCACCCAGTTGGCCAAGCGCCGCCGACAAGGCTGCCTCGTAGCGCGGCGCGTTCGCGGGATCCAGCTTCGCGCAAGCCATCGGGAAGGCAACGATGGAGGCGTACATCGCCACCTTGAATTCCGGCGCCAACGGGCCGCACGGCGCATCGGGCGGGCACGGCGTGGTGGAAAAACTGCTTGCGGAAAACAATGCCAGGATCACTGCGTTAACTGTCTTTACAGGCATGGTGGTGTCGCGCCCGTGACGGGCAACGCCTCAGGCCGGTGCATCCGCCCCACCCCTGACCGGCAGCCAGATTTCCACGGTGCCCGTCCCCGCCACCGGATCGAAGTCCGCGCTGTAGCGCTCAAACTCAGGCGCATGCCCGGCCTGGAACCCGGACGCCGGCAGCCATTTGTGCCAGATGCGGTGAAACGTCTCGTGCAGCGTCGAAATATCGCCTGCATGCACGAATACGGCGTAGCGCTGCGGCTCGACCTTGATGCAGCGAAACGATGACGGCAGTCCGTCCGGGCTGCTCACTTCCACGCCGGCCACATACTCGAAGCTGCCATCGTCCCTGGGATTGCAGCACAGTCCGTAGGTCATCCCGCCCACCTGGCCCGGGACTTCGCCAATGGAGGGGCCGAATGCTTCCCAGAGCGCGGGGATGCCGCCGTTCGTTTCCAGGGTGAACCGCCCGCCGAGGCCCGCTATCCAGAATGTGCGGCCGGCTTCAAAACGTGGGGTGGGCAGAACGGTGGCGTTCGGTTCTTGCATGCGTTGTGGCTCGGAGAAACAGCAGTCCATGGGAGATGTGCGGCGTGCGCGGCGCCAAGCATAGCGCAAACGCCGCCGGCACTTGATACGCCGATTCGAAGCTCGTACCATGCCTTGATTAGCGAAATATAGCGATGTATACAACGCGGGTCAAAGCAGGCGCCCTGGCCAGCCAAGGAGAGAGTTCCGTGAATGAAGCACTGTCCGCCAGCACTGGCGAGAGCAACGTGCGGCAATACCAGTCCGATGCGCTGACGATTTCGGGGCTGCCGCAAACGCTCAACCTGGACGCGGCAGCCCTGGCGGGCTGCGCTGATATGGTGGGCGGGCCGGCAACCATCCAATGCTATTCGGGGCGCCATGTCCGCGAAGTGCGGCACTGGCGCGGCGTGCGCGTGACGCAGTTGCTTGACCTCGCCGGCATGCAGGCACTGCCCATCGGGCGGCGCAAGCAGAGCGTGGTCGCCGTGGTCGCGAAAGACGGCTACCGGTGCCTGTTCACCTGGCACGAGCTGTACAACACGGCCGTGGGCAGCGGCGTGATCCTGGTGGTGGAAAAGGACGGCGTGGCGTTCGATCCCGACCTTGGCGGGCTCCACCTGGTGTCATTGCGCGACCTCAAGCTTGGCCCGCGCCAGGCGCTCGCGGTCAGTGGCATCGAGGTCCGGCAGTGGCAGGCTTAGAGGCCATTTCCGAAAGATTCTGGCGTCGTTGCGCGGCCTTGGCCGATTCGCTTGTACTGTCTGCGGCCGCGCGTGGCCAGAACCGCCTCGCTTCATTTTGAAACAATCAGCATCTTAGGGTTCAGGGTTCAGGGCTTGGCCAGCAGCTTGATCAGGCCGTTGATCTCGGCCTCGCAGGCCTTGGCCGCGCGTAGCTCCGCGGCGCGGTAGAGCCGGATCGCTTCCTCGCCCACCGGCGTGAGCACGGTGCCGCCACCCTGCGCGCCGCCATGTTCGGAATCCACTGCCGGCCTGGCCAGCGAGCGGTTGATTTCGTTGAGCAGATCCCAGGCCCGCTTGTAGGACATGTCGAGGTGTTTCGCCGCAGCGGAAATGGAGCCGCATTCGCGGATCGCTTCCAGCAGCGCAATTTTGCCGGGGCCAATGGCGATGGTATCGCCCAGCATGACGCGCATGCGAAACAGCGCCTGCGGCGTATCCGGGCTGACCGAGGTTCGGGAGCGAGCAAGTTTGACCATGGCGGCATGGTACCCCGGCGGCATCCCCAGCGGAATACGCGCGCCATGCAATAGCGCTCGCGCCGACGCGGATAGCACCATACGATCCGCAAAGCGTTACAAGTGTTCGCGGCGCCGGCCACCCAAAAGGCGCCATTGCGCGGCACGCCTATGCGCGCGCGGCCAGCAGGACGCTGGAGGCCTTGAAGATGGCGACAGCCGCGCCGCCTTGCACCAGCCCGAGGCTGGTCACGCTGTCATTGGTGATGATGGCCACGATCTCGCCGCCCTGCGCCAGGCCGATGGAAACCTCCGCATTCACCGCCCCGATCCTGATGCCCGATACCGTGCCGGCAAGCTGGTTGCGCGCGGAGAGGAGGATGTCCGGGTCGGGCACACCCACGATCACGGACGTTGCCTTGATCAGCGCGACGGCTTCCTTGCCGACCGCCAGCCCGAGGCGCTTCGTGCTCTCGGCGGTGATGGTCGCCACGATCCGCACGCCGCTGGCGATCTCCAGTTCGATTTCATCGTTTACCGCGCCTTTGTGGACCGCGCTGACCTTACCGCTCAATTGGTTTCTTGCGCTGGTTTTCATCTTGCCCTTGCCTCGTCATGTCCGCGGCCATCGCCCGGCCGCATGGGTCCCGGCCTGTGGCGCCCGGGTGCCTGATCGCCCGATCATAGCGCGTTCACATCCCTTCGCCATGCCGTCCTTCCTGATCACCATTCTTGCCAGATTGCCAGATCAGGCCCGGACATAGACCCACGCCTGAACGCCGGATTTCAGCGTCACCGCGATGCGCTTGTAGTCAGAGACTTCATAGGCATCGGCCGCGGCCAGTTCCTGCGCGGTGATCTCGAAGACCATGCCGGCCACCGCATCGTTGGGATCCGGGCTGGGCTGGACAATCGGATGATGCGTCTTTCCGCTGGTAGCAACCACGGCGGGGTCATCGATGGCGACCATCGATTGCGAGTAGCCGGGGATGGCGTCATCGCGGCCGGCCAGTTCGCGGCCGAAGTTGGCGATCTGCACCGCCTTGTCTTGCAACGTCCCGTAGGAAAAAAGCAGTACAGCCGTATCCTTCGCATCCACCATCATCGCCACTCCTTTTGATCTGCCTGTCTGGCGCTGCAATTCTAGGGCATGCCCGGTGGTTGCCGGCAGCGCCGCATGACATACCTGATGCGCCTGCGACGCGCTGCCTGCGCCGCCGCACATCCGTTATATTCAATGGTATATTTCGCTGACCGAACGGGAATCCTGGCGTTGCCCCTCTCCGAGGCATGGCAACGCGCCACCCTGCCCGTCTTCTCTCACGCGAGGTCCGCATGCACACGCCACCGTTTCGCCTTGCTCGCGCCAATGGCATTGGTGCAGCGCTTGGCCACGAGCAGCCACCGGCCACCGGTTGTTGCTCGCCAGCCGAGCCGCAGAGCCGCGCAGTACGGCGGCGCACGCGCCTGGCCGAGCTGGACTCGCACCTGCACTGCTCAGTGATAGGCACTTGCATGACCACCAGCGAGCTGCGCAAGCTGGTACCGCGCTTCACCACGCTGGACCGGCAGCGCGCCACCGACCTCGAAATCCACCATGAAGCGGTCAAGCTTTCCAGCGCGGGCGGCGAGGGTTGCAAAGCATTCCAGAAAGCGCTCGATGAGCGCTACGCGAGCACCTTGAAGCGTTTCGGCGTGGCCAGGGATGCGGATGCCGTGCGCAAGCTCTGGGACGACGCCGTCAGCAGCGGCGACATCCCGCCGGCTTACTGGGCGGTGATGACGCACCCTGAAGCCGGCACCGCGGTTCGCCAGGCGGCGTTTGGCGAGGTGCATATGCTGTCGCACCTGGTGGGTGCGGCGAATCGCGCCGACATCCGCCGGCTGATCGCGCTGGAAGAAGAAAACGCCACGCTGCGGGACAAGCTCGAGCGCCTGCAGGAGCGCCTGCAGGCGTTGAACACGCGGCATGAAATGGCGATCCGCCAGATGAGCGATCCGCTCAGCCAGCTGAACGCGCGCGCGGCCCGGCAAGCGGGGCCGCGCGACACAGGTACGGATATGGATGCGACATTGCAGATACTGCAAGAAAGCCTGGCGGCACGCGATGCGGAACTCGCACTGCAAGCAAGCCGCCGCGAAGCCGCGGAGCAACGCGCCATGCGCGAACACGAGCAGATGCAAGCGGTGCGCGCGCAGCTTGACGACGCGCTGGCCCAGCTGAAGATCAGCCGCGCCGAATCGCAAGCCATGGAACGCGCCGTGCTCCCCGCCGCGGCACAAGGGGAGGAGCGCCACGCCGGGCTGCGCCAGCTACAGGGAAAACGCATTGTCTATGTCGGCGGACGCCCCGGCTCCAACCACACCCTGAAATCGCTGGTGGAATCCACCGGCGGCCAGCTCGTGCTGCACGACGGCGGCATCGAGGACAGGAAGGGCCTGCTGGCGGCAACCGTGGCCCGCGCGGACATGGTGGTGTTTCCCGTCGACTGCATCGACCATGACTCCATGAGCATGCTCAAGCGCGTTTGCGAGCGCCATCAGGTGGCCTACTATCCCTTGCGAACCGCCAGCGTGGCCAGCTTTGTCGAGCTGACCACGCGCGTCAGCGCAGCGGCGTAGCAAGAAGCCAGCGCCATGGCGCCAACGTATCAGGGCTTGGTGCCGCCCAACCCGCCAAGCAGTCCGCCGAGCAGGCCACCCGTGCCCGCATTGCCGGCGCCCGCCGTGCCGGTTGCACCTGTTGCGCCTGACAGCACGTTGGTGACCGGAGCCAATGCACTGGTCAGCGAGCCAGGCAAGGCACCAGGCAGCGCGCCGCCGCCACTGCCCGTGGCATGCGTCACCGTGCCGAGGGTGTTGTTGAGCAGGCTGGTCACTGGCGCGAGCAGGCCCGACGTCGGCGTATTGCCCGGTGCCAGGCCACCCGTCAGACCGCCCGTCAGCCCGCCAAGCAGGTTCGTGACCGGGGCCAGCGGATTATTGCCAGTGCCGCCCGTGGGGGCGTTGACCAGGCCGCCCAGCGCGGAAACCGTATTGCCGGTGGACGTCACGATGCCCCCCAGGCTGGATACCACCGGCGCGTTGGTCTGCGTGATCGTAGTGCCAACGGTGCCCACCGTACCGCCAACAGTGCGCAGCAGATTGTCGACGACGGAACCCAGGCCGGTCGCCGCGCCCAGGGTCTGCGTGGCGCCGGTCAGCGTGGAGGTCAGCGGCACGATCGCCTGGCCGAGCGTGCCTGTGATCTGGGTCACCGGACTGGTGATGGCCTGCGGTCCCGCGCCACCCACGATCTGGCCAACTTGGCTGACGATGGATCCCACCGGCGTGGTGACGGCGGCCAGCGGGCCGGTGCCCACCGCGCCGACGGCGCTGCCCACGCCGCTGATTGCCGTGCCGAGTTGATTGAGCGCCGAAGGGCCGGTCGCGCCGGTGAGCCCCGTGCCCCCGGTAGCACCGGTAGCACCGGTGGCGCCGGTGGGTCCCGTGCCGCCCGCCGGGCCGGTGGCCCCCGTGGATCCCGCAGATCCGGTGGCGCCAGTGGGGCCCGAGGGACCTGTAGCACCCGTGGCGCCGCCCGCACCGTTCGGGCCCGTGGCGCCCGTGGCACCGGTAGCGCCTGCGGAACCCGTTGCGCCCGTGGCTCCCGCCGCGCCGTTCGTTCCGTTCGTTCCGTTCGTTCCGTTCGTCCCCGTGGCGCCGGTAGCCCCGGCATCGCCCTTGGCGCCTGCGCTACCGGCCGCACCCGTGACACCGGTGTTGCCCGCCGCGCCCGTATTGCCCGTCGGGCCTGTGGCGCCAGTCTTGCCCATGGCGCCGTCGGATCCGTTGGCACAGCCGCCAAGCAGCACCAACGCGCCCAATGTGATACCAAGGAAATATTGCTGATTGCGCACGGTCAGACCTCTCTGGTTATTGCGTTGAATCGTCAAGTAGTGGCCTGGACGCAATAGTTATGCCCGAAGTAAAAGGCGCCTTTTCCCGTGCCGCGCGCGACCGTGCTCACAGCCCGGAAACCCGCTTGTGGATTGGCTTTGCGGGAAATTAACGTGGCCGGGATCGCGCGTTTGAAGCGCGCCCATCACCCACCTTTTCCGTTACGCGTTACGTAACGCCCCCCCGGCTCCACCGCCAATCAAACAGAAGAAACGGGCGCCTGGCACGCGCGCGCCAAACCCGGGGTTTATCCGGATCGGCAACTGCCAAGCGGCGACAGTCTTGCACCGGCGCGCTGCAGATAATCGCTCCAGGCAACGGACTGCGGCATCGGCCGCAGTGTTCCGCAGATTGCCCGCCACGGAGCTTTCAACATGACCACAACCCTCCCCCCCGATCTCAAGGCGCGCCGCGAGCGCCTGGTGCTTGACCACTTCGCCGATGAAACCCGGCAGGATTTCGACGCCGTGCTCGCCACCTTCCCGCACCCGCACTACGAGCTGATTCCCAGTGGCGAAGTGCATGACGGCATCGACACCGTGCGCCAGTACTACATCGACAGCCGCCTGGCCTTCCCCGACCAGCGCCACGAGATCATCCAGCTGCGCCACACGGACGATGCCGTGATCGTGGAGTTCTGGCTGCTGGGCACGCACCGTGGCCCGTTACGCGGCTTGCCGCCGACGGGCAATGCGTTTCGCTGCCGCATGATCGCGCTGTTCATCTTCGAGGGCGAGCGCCTGGTTTGCGAGCGCGTGTATTTCGACACGCTGACGATGCTGCGCCAGTTGCTGGCCGGCACGCCGCCGGACATGCTGCCCCAGCTGATCGGCGGCCTGCTGGGCCAGCCACAAGCGCGCCAGGCCGAAGCCGCATAAAAAGAAAAACAAGAACCACAGGAGACAACGCATGAAACGCGAACCCGACCCGACCGGCCTGCTGCCGATCTCCGACTTTGACGGCGCGCGCTGCGCCAGCGCGCCACAGGACCGCCTGCGCGCCCTGCGCCGCGGCGCGGCGCACTTCCGCGAGCAATTCCTGGAAGCACCGCCGGTCCGGTTCGCGCGCAGTTTCAACCTGCTGCGGGTTCCCTACCCAGCCTGGTACGCCTTTAACGGCGTGTACTCGCAACAGCTGCTCAAGCCGCACTTGATCCACCTGCTGTCGCGCATGGTGCTGATCCAGTACGAGGACTTCGCGGGGTGCCTGCGCACGCTGCTGTTTACCCCCGCGGACTTCGAGGCCGGCGCCGAGACGCCCTACTTCAAGCGCATGAGCACGCAGACGCCGCGCTTACTGCACAGCACCATCGCCCCCGTCTACGGCACGGTGCTGCAAGCGCTGGCTCGCTGCGGCGTGGCGCCGGAGCAGATCGACTACATCACCTACGATCACCTGCACACGCAGGACGTGCGCCGCTGGCTCGGCAGCGGCGCGAGCCGCGGATTGCTGCCCAACGCGAGGCTTCTGGTGCACCGGCAGGAGCTGGCCAGCGTGCAGGGCCTGCTGCCGGTGCAGGCCGACTGGTACTGCCCCAATGGCCTCGCGCACGTGCCGCGGGAGCGCATCGTCGCTTTCGACGGCAGCGTGCACCTGGGCCACGGCCTGGCGCTGGTGCACACGCCAGGGCACACCGAAGGCAATCATTCGCTGGTCTATCGCACGCCCGACGGCATCCGCGTGAGCAGCGAGAACGGTGTCAGCGCGGATAGCTGGTCGCCGGAGCATTCGCGCCACAACGGCATCCGGCGCTTTGCGCGCGCCACCGGGGCCGAGGTGATCCTGAACGGCAATACACAGGAGGGCAGCAACGACCAGTACCTGTCCATGGTGCTGGAGAAAACCATCGCGGGCGGCTCCGAAGCGCATCCGTTTTGCAACGTCGTGCCGTCGTCCGAGTGCACGCCGTACTGGCTGTTCCCGGGCGCGCCGTCCAGCCATTTGTGGGGCGAGACCGAGTTCGGCCACCCGACCAGCACACGGGCAGACCGGGGGCCCGCGCAATGAACACCGCCGCCCTCACCAAGCCGGCCGGCGCGGCCGCCGCCGATCCGGCCAGCGACGCCGAACTGTTCCGCAAGATCACATGGCGGCTGCTGCCGCTGCTATGCGTGTGCTATGTCTTCAATTACCTGGACCGGACCAACGTTGGCTATGCGCAGTTGCAGATGCGCGAGGACCTCGGCTTTGGCGATGCCGTCTTTGGCCTGGGCGCGAGCATCTTCTTTCTCGGCTATGCGCTGTTCGAGGTGCCCAGCAACCTGATGCTGGCGAAGATCGGCGTGCGGGCCACGCTGCTGCGCATCATGGGACTGTGGGGACTGGCGAGCGCGGCCATGATCTTCGTGAGCACACCCACGCAATTCTATGCGTTGCGGTTCCTGATCGGCGTGCTGGAGGCCGGGTTCGCGCCGGGGGTGCTGTACTACTTCACGCTCTGGTACCCGTCGCGCCGCCGGGCACAGGTGACGGCGCTGTTCTTCATGGCGTATGGCGCCGCGCCGATCGTGGCCGGGCCGCTGGCGGGCCTGGTGATGACGTTCCTCAACGGCGCGTGGTCCTTGCAGGGGTGGCAGTGGCTGTTCCTGCTGGAGGGGATACCGAGCGCGCTGCTGGGCATCCTGGCCTTCTTCATCCTGTCGGACGGTCCCGCGCAGGCACGGTGGCTCAGCGCCCCTGAGCGGCAACGTGTCGTCCGGCTGCTGGAGGAGGACCAGGCCGCCAATGGCATCCGCGCGGCCCACGGCTTTGGCGCCGCGATGCGCGACCGGCGCGTGTGGATGCTCGGCCTGATTTCGTTTCTCGCCATCCTGGGCATCTACGCCTTGTCGTTCTGGCAGCCCACGCTGTTGAAGATGATGGGGCTGAGCGTGCTGCAGGTGGGGTTTTACGCGGTGGTGCCGGCTGTCACCGGGATTGCGGCGTCCATCGTCGTGGGGCGCCATTCGGACCGCACGGGGGAGCGGCGCTGGCATTTTGCCGTGGCGGCGCTGGTTGGCGCGCTGGGCTTGTCGCTCACCACGCTGTTCATGCACAACCCGCTGGCGGCGGTGCTGTGCCTGGCGCTGTCGTCGGCAGGCATCTCCAGCGCCTTCACGATTCTCTGGTCCGTGCCGGGCAGCATCCTGGCGGACCGGGGCGCGGCTGCCGGCATCGCCATGATCAGCACGATCGGCAGCAGCGCGGGCCTGGTGGCGCCGGTCATGGTGGGCGCCATCAAGGCCGCCACCGGAGGCTTCACGTATAGCCTGTACATCCTCAGCGCGGCCCTGGTGCTGGCCGCGCTGCTCTTCGTGCTGGCGTTTCCCATGCGCATGGCCGCGCGTGAAACCCGCCCCGCGCGTCAGGCGTTGCCGCGGCGCGCATCCAGGCTGAAGCGGCCCGCACCGTAGACCACGATCTGCAGCAGGCCGCCGGCCATCGCGATGTTCTTGAAGAAGTGGATGAACTGGTTCTGGTCCGCCAGGTTGGCATGGAAGGCCAGCGCGGTCGCCACGCTAAAGACGGCCAGGATGGCAGCTACCAGGCGGGTGCGGTATCCCAGCACCAGGGCGATGCCGCCCACCACTTCCACGGCGATGGCAATGGCCAGCGCCACTTGCGGCAGCGGCAGGCCGACCGACTGGATGTAGCCGATCATGGCGGCCGGCGCGGCCAGCTTGGACGCGCCGGAGAGCAGGAAGATGGCGCTGATCAGGACACGGCCCAGCACTGCCACGCCGGCTGCGGCGGGTGTGTCGGCGTGGGCGTTCGTCTGGGCGTTGAGTTGGGCGGCTTGGGACATGGTGGTTCTCCATTCGATGCGGCCGCACGGTCATGGCAGGCCGGTTGAGTCAGGGGTTCAGGGTTCAGGTTCGGGTTCGGGGTTCAGGGTCTGAATCGGGTACCGCAACCGATGGGCCTAAATGTAGGCGGGTTTTTACGTCCGCGAAACTGGGATAATATGGATCGAAACGTTCGATAAAATCGATAAGATGCCAAATCCCGGTACGCCCACGCTGGATCAACTGAAGGTGTTCCTGACCGTGGTGGACGTCGGCAGCTTTGCCGGCGCGGCCCGCAAGCTCAGCCGGGCGACCTCGGTCATCAGCTATACGATCGCCAACCTGGAGAATCAGCTCGGCGTGGCGCTGTTCGACCGCAAGACCACCAAAAAGCCGCAGCTGACCGAGGCAGGCCGCACCGTGCTGGCTGAGGCGCGCACGGTCACCATGGGCATCGACGGGCTACGCGCGAAGGTCAAGGGCCTGCTGCAAGGCCTGGAGGCCGAGGTCCACCTGGCGCTGGACGTGATGCTGCCGGCATCCCGGGTGGTGGACGCGCTGAAGGCCTTTCGAGAGGCGTTTCCCACGGTAGCGCTGCACCTGCACATGGAAGCACTTGGCGCCGTGACGCAGATGGTGCTGGACGGCTCCGCCGCCATCGGCGTCAGCGGGCCGCTTGGCGCGGGCGTGGCGGGGATCGAGCGCATCTGGATCGGCGATGTGATGCTGCGGCCGGTTGCAGCGCCAAGCCATCCGTTGGCCAGCGGCAGCCCGAACCTGCCGGGTGCCGGACGGCATCATGTGCAACTGGTGCTGTCGGACCGCTCGGCGCTGACGCGCGGCAAGGATTTCGCAGTGATCAGCACACATACCTGGCGCCTGGGCGATCTTGGCGCCAAGCACATGCTGCTGCGCGAAGGCATCGGCTGGGGCAATATGCCGGTGCCCATGGTGCAGGAAGATCTCGACTCGGGCCGCCTGGTGCTGCTCGACCTGCCCGACAATCACAGCAACTTCTACCCCTTCGATGCGATCTACCGCACCGACACGCCACCCGGCCCCGCGGCCTCGTGGCTGATCGAACGCTTCTCCGGCCAGGCAGCGGACTGAACCTGCCCGCCGCTAGCGGGCATTGCCGGCAGCGACGCTGGACACCGGCAACTCAAAGCTGAACACCGTACCGCTGCCGGCGCGCTCCACCAGCCGGATCTGGCTGTGATGCAACTGCAGCATGCGCTGCACGATCAGCAGTCCCAGCCCGCCGCCGCGATGCGCGCCGCCGGCGCTGAACGGCCGCTGGAACAGGCTCTCGCGCAGTTCCGCCGGAATGCCGGGGCCGGTATCGCTGACGGTGACCGCCACCTTGCCGTCGCGCAGGGCGAGATCGACATCGATGGCGCCTTCGGCCGGCGTATGGCGGATCGCGTTATCCAGCAGGTTGGTCAGCACGCGCTCGATCATGCCAAGATCGGCCGTGACGGCGGGCAGACGCTGCGGGATGCCGGCACGCAGCCGCACATGGCGCGCCTCGGCCGGCAGCTCGAACTTCTGGAACACGTCCTGCACCAGGTCCACCAGGGAGAAATCCTCCAGCGCCGGCTGCACGATGCCGTGCTCCAGCCGCGCCAGCTCAAAGAGCGATTGCGCCAGCCGCCCCACCTTGACGCTTTGCGCCAGCGCGATGGCCAGGTAGCGCTGGCGCTCGGCCTCGCTGAGCGTATCGGCCTTGAGCGACAGCGTTTCCAGGTAGCCGTGCAGCGAGGTCAGCGGCGTGCGCAGGTCATGGGAAATATTGGCAACCAGCTCGCGCCGCTCCTGGTCCTGCTTGGTCAGCGCGCGCCATTGCTCGGCGATGCGGTCCGCCATTTGCGCGAAGGCCGCTTCCAGCGCGACGATTTCATCGCGTGCATTGCCGCGCGGCGAGCGCGGCACGCGCGGCTGCGTCTCGGGCGCGCCATCGGCATCAAACCGCCGCATCGCTTCGGTCAGGCGGCGCAGCGGCCGCGTGATGAGGCCGAACGCCATCAACCCCGCCAGCAAGCCCAGCAGCGCCACCAGCCCCATCGACCACAGCGTGGTGCGCAGCACCGAGTTGGCGGAGGCACGCGCCGCCAGTTCGTCATGCGCCTCGCCCAGCAGCACCACGTAGATGTAGCCGGCGGGCTCGGCACCGCCCACGCGCAGCGGCGCGGCGCTGAACACCTTGCGCCCGCCCGCGCTGCGCGGATCGTCCCCAAGGATAGGCAGCGGCTCGCCGGCCAGCAGGCGCTGCACCGGCTTGAGGTCGACCTGCTGGCGCTGCAGGTGCCCGGCCGGCGCATCGTGCCCCTGGATCCGGCCCTGGCTGTCCAGCAGGTACACCTCCACGCTCGGGTTCACCACCATCAACTGGCCGAACAGGCGGCGCAACGCATCCGGCTTGAGCCCGTTGGCGTCCATCAGCGATGCATTGCGCGCGATATGGCCGGCCAGCCCGCGCGACAGGTCCTGGATGACCTCCTTTTCGCGCATGTCGTTGGAGCGGACCTGCAGCCAAGCGGAGGCGCCGCAGCAGGCCAGCAGCAGCACGGAAAACACCAGGGACAGCCGCTGCGTCAGGGTCAGGCGGCGGCTCAGGTTCAGTCCAAGGTCAAGGCTCACGGCGCGCCTCCCTGTGTTCCCGCCGCGAGCTTGTAGCCATGCCCCCACACGGTCAGGATGCGGCTGGGCTGTGCCGGATCGGCCTCGATCTTGGTGCGCAGCCGGTTGATATGGGTGTTGACGGTATGTTCGTAGCCCTCGTGCTGATAACCCCAGACGGCGTTGAGCAGGTCCATGCGGGAGAACACCTTGCCGGGATGCCTGGCGAAGAAATACAGCAGGTCGAACTCGCGCGGGGTGAGCTCGATGCGCCGGCCGTCCACGCTGGCCTCGCGCGTGAGCGGATCGATCGACAGGCCGCCCAGCTCCAGGCTGCCCGCGTCGATGCGCAGGTCCTTGGCCATCGCATCCACGCGCCGCAGCAGCGCCTTCACGCGGGCCACCAGTTCGAGCACCGAGAACGGCTTGGCCAGGTAGTCGTCGGCGCCAAGTTCCAGGCCAAGGATGCGGTGGACTTCGCTGGCGCGCGCGCTGGTGATGATGATCGGCGTGTAGCGCGTCATGGCGCGGGCGCGCCGGCAGATCTCCAGCCCGTCCACGCCGGGCAGCATCAGGTCGAGGATCAGCGCGTCCCAGTTGCCCTGCGCCAGCAGCCGCAGGCCTTCGTTGCCGTCGGCGCTGTGCACCACTTCATAGCGCTCGTCGCGCAGGTGCAGGCTCAGTACGTTGGCGATGTCGACGTCGTCTTCGACGATCAGGATGCGCTTGGGGTGATCCATGTTCAGCCTAGAGGCGCGAGTCGGCTCGCCCGTGACAGGGGAGGCACAGGAAAGGCGCCGGCCTGGCTATTGTGCAAAATTTTGAGGCGGCGAGTTATCACATTTAATTTAACCTTTGGTGAGGACTCCGGGATGGTGCCAGCCATACGATGCGGCCAACGATGCATGGCAGCGATCGACGGCAAGTCGGTCGCCGCGATCGATACATTGAGGCAAGGAGCACATCATGGGAAGCAGAAGGCGCTTTTTGGTATCGGGCAGTGCCGCCGTGGCGGCGCTCGCGGCCGTTAGCGGCTGGCGCGCGCTGGCCGCCGGTCCGGCGAATGCGACGAACACGGCGAACGCGGGCAAGCCCGCCGAAGCCTTCGAGGTAGTGCGCTCCGACGCCCAGTGGCGCCAGATGCTCAGCGCAAGCCAGTACAACGTGCTGCGCCAGGAAGGCACGGAGCGGCCCTACAGCAGCCCGCTCAACGATGAGCATCGCGCCGGCATCTTCGCCTGCGCCGGATGCCAGCTCGACCTGTTCTCGTCGCGCACCAAGTTCGACAGCCACACCGGCTGGCCCAGCTTCTGGGCGCCGCTGGAGAACGCCGTGCGCACGAACGAGGACCGCTCCTTCGGCATATCGCGCACGGAAGTGCACTGCCGGCGCTGCGGCGGTCACCTGGGCCATGTGTTCGACGACGGCCCCAAGCCGACCGGGCTGCGCTACTGCATGAACGGCGTGGCGATGACGTTCAAGCCGCAAGCCGCCTGAGCCCGCGCGGGCCTCCAACGCCGACAACAACAACCAGACTGAAGCATTCCATGTTCCTCCTTATCCTCGCCTACCTTGGTGGCGCGCTCACCATTCTCAGCCCGTGCATCCTGCCCGTGCTGCCCTTCGTCTTCTCACGGGCCGACCAGCCCTTTGTGCGCAGCGGCCTGCCGCTGCTGGCCGGCATGGCGCTGACCTTCGCGGCGGTGGCAACGCTGGCGGCAGTGGGCGGTGGCTGGGTAACCCAGGCCAACCAGTACGGACGCTGGCTGGCCATTGCCTTGCTGGCCGTGTTCGGCCTGACGCTGCTGCTGCCGCGCCTGGCCGAGCGGCTGATGCATCCGCTGGTCAGCGCGGGCAGCCGGCTCAGCGCGTTTGCGCAGGCCGATGGCGGGCAGGTCCGGCCCGGCTCGTCGTTCCTGCTCGGCATTGCCACGGGCCTGCTGTGGGCGCCGTGCGCTGGCCCGATCCTCGGCCTCGTGCTGACTGGTGCGGCGCTGCGCGGCGCCAGCGCCGGCACCACGCTGCTGCTGGTGGCCTACGCGGCCGGCGCGGCCACGTCCCTGGCGGTGGCCTTGCTGATCGGCGGCCGGGTCTTTACCGCGATGAAGCGCTCGCTGGGTGCGGGAGAATGGGTCCGGCGCGGCATTGGCGCGGCCATGCTGCTCGGCGTGGTTGCCATCGGGCTGGGGCTGGACACCGGTGTGCTGGCCCGCGTCTCGACCGTGGCCACGGGCGGCATCGAGCAGCAGCTGGTCGACAAGCTCTCCGCTAGACAGGCGCAAGCCGGCAACGGCGCGGCCATGGCCACGCCGTCCGGCGCGATGATGCGCGCAACCAGCCTGAAGACCGGCGAAAGCGCCGCCGCGGCACTCCCCGTGGAAGGCCAGCTGCCCGGGCTGGGCGGCGCCGTGGAGTGGCTGAACTCGCCGCCGCTCACGGCCGAGGCGCTGCGCGGCAAGGTGGTGCTGGTCGATTTCTGGACCTACTCGTGCATCAACTGCCTGCGCACCCTGCCCTATGTGAGGGCCTGGGCGCAGAAGTACCGCGACCAGGGGCTGGTGGTAATCGGCGTGCATGCGCCGGAGTTTGCCTTCGAGCGCAATCTCGACAACGTGAAGAAAGCCACGCGCGACCTCGGCATCGACTATCCCGTGGCGGTCGACAACAACTACGCGATCTGGCGCGCCTTCAACAACCAGTACTGGCCGGCGCACTATTTCATCGACGCGCAGGGGCAGATCCGCTTTCACCACTTCGGCGAAGGCGAGTACGCGAAATCCGAGCAGGTGATCCAGCAACTGCTGGCGCAAGCGGGCCACGCCGATGCGGCGAAGGTGGCCATGGGCATCAGCCATGCCGATACGCAAAACGTGCAAGGCGTGCAGATGGCTGCCGACGAAGCGGAAATCCAGTCCGGCGAAACCTACCTTGGCTATGAGCGGGCGCAGAACTTCGCCTCGCCCGGCGGCGAGGCGCAAGACAAGGCGCACACTTATACCGCACCCGCAAACCCCGCACTCAACGACTGGGGCCTGGCCGGCACCTGGCAGGTGGGTGCGGAGCACGCCACCCTGGCGGGCGCCTCCGGGCGGATCGTCTACCGCTTTCACGCGCGCGACCTGCATCTGGTGCTGGGGCCGGGCAAGGACGGCAAGCCAGTGCGGTTCCGGGTGAGCGTGGACGGCGGCGCACCAGGCAGCGCGCACGGCACCGATGTGGCGGCCGATGGCAGCGGCACGGTGACCGAGCAGCGGCTATACCAACTGGTGCGGCAGACGGGCAAGGTAGCCGATCGCACGTTTGCGATCGAATTCCTGGACCCCGGCGTGGAGGCTTACGCCTTTACCTTCGGTTGATGCGCACGCAAGCCGCCATATCGCCGTATCGCCGTATCGCCATATCCGCCATATTCCACGCATTGATTACGACACAGCAACGTTCAAGGACAGGCAATCATGACCACGCAAACTTCAACCGGTTTCTCCTGGTGGACGCGTTCGTCCGCCGCAAAAGTCGCTGGCCTCGTCATGCTGGCGGCAGGCCTGCTGGCCTGGCAGCGCGTGGCCAACTCGGCGGAAGACGCCGTCAAGATCCCACCGCCCGCGCTCGATGAAAAAGCCGGCACGGCGCCAACGGAAACGGCCGTGTTCGCCGGCGGCTGCTTCTGGGGCGTGCAAGGCGTGTTCCAGCACGTGCGCGGCGTGAAGCAGGTCACGTCCGGCTATGCCGGCGGCGCGGCCAGCACGGCCCAGTACGAGACCGTCAGCGGCGGGGATACCGGGCATGCGGAGTCAGTACAGGTCCTGTTCGACCCGGCGCAGGTCAGCTACGGCCGCCTGCTGCAGATCTTCTTCTCGGTTGCGCACAACCCTACCCAGCTCAACTTCCAGGGTCCGGACCACGGCACGCAGTACCGCTCGGCGGTGTTCCCGCTCAATGCCGAGCAACGCAGCGTGGCGCAGGCCTATATCGCGCAACTGGGCAAGGCCAATGCGTTCAAGGCACCCATCGTCACCCGCATCGAGGACTACAAGGCCTTCTACCCGGCGGAGAGCTATCACCAGAATTTCCTGACCCGCCATCCTTCGCATCCATACATCGTCATCAACGACATGCCCAAGATCGGCTACCTGAAGCAGATGTTTCCCGACCTGTATCGCAACGACCCGGTACTGCTGAAGGTGGCGGGCTCGTGATGGCCGCGCGCAGATCGCTGCTTGCCGCGCCGACCACGCGGGTGACGCGGCCCTGCGGGCAGTGGATTGCGCTTAACCCGGTGCTGCCGGTGGTGCTGCCGGTATTAGCCCGTAGCGGGACATGACCGCAACCAGCGCCGCGCGGTCGGGTGGCGCGCCGGCATTGACGACATCGGCGACGTCGCGGAAGTACTGGGCCCCGATGTCCGGCGTGAGAACAACCAGTGCGCGAGCCGCGTCGCCGTGCGGGTTGCTGAACTGATGCACCGATCCGCGCGGGGTATGCATCCACTCTCCCGGCGCCAGGTCTCGGGCCACCCCATCGACAGCGTACCGGAGCCGGCCCGCCAGCACATAGACGCACTCTTCGTTGTGCGTGTGGCTGTGCGCTGGCGGCACCTGCGCGCCGGGCGGCACCGTCAACTCGAATACACCCATCCCACCCGCCGCCGCACCATCGATCAGGTACTGGATGTGCAACTGACCCACCTGGATCGAATCGCCCGGAGTCCCGCCATCAAGCGCCATTTTCAATCTCCCGCCAATTCAAAGCACCGCTCGCCCCCGCCGCTATTGCGATTCTAGGTCAGCGTGGATGCTTGCGACAGGACCATCGGCTAGCTGTGGGCGCCGGGCGTGATCGCGGAAATCACGGCGTTCACCTTCGGCTCGCGGCTGCTGGCGTGGGTGTCATCTCCAGCGGCACGGGCCTGTACTCGGCCTGTACTCGGCCTGTACTCGGCCTTTACTCGGCCTGTGCCGGCTTGCTGACGGCGCTCTGCGTGCTCCTCGGCAGCTACCTGTTTGCCAGCGTGGGCGGCCGCGCCGGATGGCGCTTGCATCACCATCGGCAAGATCGGCACGGCGGCGGCGGCGACGCAAATTGCATTTTTCGCAAATATCATATTCAGTAGTTAGGCAACGCAAAGCCAGAGCACAAGACAAGCCGGCATGCGGGCCGCCAGCATGGCATTGCCGCGACAAAAAGCGATTTGCTGCCATCCACCCTGCGTGGATGGCAGATTTGCGGGGGAGGAACATGGCCGCCATTGCGCTGACCAGTGCACCGTGCCGGGACGGCAAGCCGTGCAATCCGTGCTGTGGGTGCGATTCGCGCGATAGCGCATAGCCGGCAACGCATCGCGCGTCACGCCCTGCGGCAAAACGGCCCATGCCACGCAACTACTCCGAGCTAGAGATCGTCATCGACAGCGATGGCGATGGCGATGCCAGGTACGCGGTGGAAGCCCGCCATCGGGTGCCGGAGGGCGACGCCATCACGCCGCGCGTGCCGCTGGCGTTGTCGCCGGATGCGCCGGCGCTGCGCGATGCGGATCCGCAGGTATGCGGGCGCGCACTGGCCGCCTGCCTGTTTGCCGCGCCGGTCGTGCGCGATGCCTTTGTCACTGCGCAGAACGCCGCGGATGAGCGGCGCCTGGACCTGCGCGTGCGCCTGCGCATCAGCGTGCAGGCGTGCGAGCTGCATGCGCTGCCCTGGGAGACCTTGTTCGACCCGGCCGGCGAGCACCCTCTGTTCATTGGGCAACGGTGCTTTTTCTCGCGCTACCTGTTTGCGCGTGAGATGCGCCTGCCCAAGCTGCGCGCCAAGAGCGACGTGACGGCGCTGGTGGTCGTGTCAAACCCGAGCGGCCTGGGCCAGGAGATGGTGCCGATCGATGCCGCGGGCGAAGCCGCGCGTGCCAGCGCCGCGCTGGCCCCGGTGCCCGTGACCGTGCTGGCCGAGCCGGGGTGCGCCACGGTTGAACGCATCCTTGGCGGCTTGCGCGACGGCGTGGACGTGCTCTACCTGGTCTGCCACGGGGCACTGGTGGACGATGAGCCCATGCTATGGCTCGAACGCATGGACGGCACCCGCGACCTGGTGGCTGGCAGCGTGCTGGTGAACCACATCGGCGCGCTGGAACGCCCGCCCAGCCTGGTGGTGCTGTGCTCGTGCCAGAGCGCTGGCACAGGGGCCGCACGCGGCGGCAGCACGCTGATGGCGCTGGGTCCGTTGCTGGCGCAGGCTGGCGTGCCTGCCGTGCTGGCCATGCAGGGCAATGTGAGCGTGGCCACCATGGCCGCCTTCATGCCGGTGTTCTTTGCCGAACTGCGCGACCACGGCGAAGTGGACCGCGCCGCGGGCGTTGCGCGCGCCGCCGTCAGCCAGTATCCGGATTGGTGGATGCCGGCGGTATTCACGCGCCTGGACAGCGGCCGGATCTTCTACCCGCCTGGATTCGGTCCCGACGAAGGCGACGGTGCCGACGCCTGGCGCGCCGTCATCGAGAACATCCAGCACGGCGAGACCACGCCGATCCTCGGGCCCGCCATGAGCGAGACGGTGTTCGGCTCGCGCCTGAAACTGGCGCAGATGTGGGCCGAGGCCTATCACTTCCCGATGGCGGCGCACGAGCGCGACGAGTTGCCGCAGGTGGCGCAGTACCTGGCCGTGTCCCAGCAAGGCGTGTTTCCGCGGCGGCTCTTTTTCAAGTTTGCCTACCAGCACCTGAGCCAGCAGTACCACGACATCTTGCCGGCCGAGCTGGCGGCGCTGCGCAACGAAGACATCATCGCCCAGCTTGGCGAAGTGGTTTGCGCCGTGGGGCGCGCGCAGCGCCAGCAGGACCCCGACAACCCCTACCGCGCCATGGCACGGCTCAAGCTGCCGGTCTACCTGACGACGGACCCGAGCGACCTGCTCGTCGATGCATTGCGCGAGGGCGGCGCCGATCCCGGCATCCGCCTGTGCCGCTGGAACCGCCAGGCGCAGGCCTGCGACGACGCGCTGGCCGAAGGCCGCAAGCGTGCCAATCCCACCCCGCAGACGCCGATGGTGCTCAAGCTGTTTGGCGACCTGCGCGAGCCCGGCTCGCTGGTGCTGACCGAGGACCAGTACTTCGACTACCTCACCAGCGTATCGACGAACGGCACCGCCATCCCGCTGGCCGTGCGCGCGCGCCTGAACGACAGCGCGCTGCTGTTCGTCGGCTTCGACGTGCAGTCGTGGGAATTCCGCATCCTGTTTCGCAGCATCCTCAACCTGGAGGGCGCGGACCTGCGCCAGGAGTACCAGCACCTCTCGGCGCAGCTGGACCCCAACAGCATCGTCGACCCGGTGAGCGCACGGCGCTACCTGGAGCGCTACTTCCAGGACAAGGCGCGGCTCAAGCTGTACTGGGGCGACGTGGGCATGTTCACCGCCGAACTGCTGCGGCGCCTGGAGGCCTGAGATGGCGGCCAATCCTGCCCGCGACAGCGCCGCGCAGCGCGCCCACGGCCCGTACATCGGCCCCATGCCGCTGGACGAGTCCGATCCGATCTTCGGGCGGGATGCGGAGATCGAGGAGCTGCGCGACCGCCTGATCGCCGACCGCATCGTGTTGCTGTACTCGCCATCCGGTGCGGGCAAGACCTCGCTGATCGAGGCGGGGCTGCGCAAGCGCCTGGCGAATCGTTTCGACGTGTTGCCGACCGCCCGCGTGAGCGTGCCGTACGAAGGCGCCAACCGCTACGTCACCAGCGTGCTGCACTGCTGGGCCGCGCGCGCCGGACTCAAGCCGCGCGCGGACGACACGCTCTTGTCGTGCCTGGCCCGCATGGAAGATGCCGCCCACGGCGGCCGCGCGCGACGCCTGCTGGTCGTGCTCGACCAGTTCGAGGAGATCTTCACGCTCGACACCACCGACACTGGCGCCAAGCAAGCCTTCTTTGCGCAGCTGGGCGAATTGCTCGGCCGCGGCGGGAGCCCCGTCTGGGCGCTGGTGGCGATGCGTGAGGAGTACTTCTCCTGGCTCGATGCCTATCGCGACCTGGTGCCGACACGGCTCACCAACACCATGCGGATCGACCTGCTCTCGCGCGAGCAGGCGCTCGAAGCGCTGCGCGGCCCCGCGCGGGAAGCTGGCGTGGATTTCCAGGAGGACGCGGCGCGGCAACTCGTGAAGGATCTGGCCCAGGTTCGCACGCGCGACGCCGCGGGCCAGGTGAGCCTGCGCGAGGGGCGCTATGTCGAACCGGTGCAGTTGCAGGTGGTTGGCCTGAGCCTGTGGCAGGCGTGCTTCGGCCCGGCCGGGCCGCCGGCGGGCGCAGGCGCCATCACGCTTGAGCAGGTGCAGCGCCTGGACACCAGCGCTGCGCTCGCCTCCTACTGCAACATGGCCCTGGACGCGGCCACCGGCACGCGCATCCGGCAACGCGTGGTGCGCGACTGGATCGAGAGCCGGCTGATCACCGCCACCAACATGCGCGCGCAGGCGACGCTGGATGCGGGCTCGCGCAGCGCGCCCACCGCGGCTGAGCTGGACATCCTGCAGCAGTACCACCTGGTGCGCGCGCAAAGCCGCCAGGACGCGCAGTGGCTGGAGCTGGCCCACGACCGGCTGATCGAGCCGCTGCGCGCCAGCAACGCGCAATGGCGCACCCAGTACCTGCCGCACTGGAAACAGCTGGCGCGGGCCTGGGCGCTGTCCGGCGAGAATCCCGGCGTATTCGGCAAGCTCACCTCCACCGCGGAACTCGACGATACCTTGCTTGAGGCCGAAGACCGGCACAGCGAAGCGGAGAACCGGTTCCTGGCGGCCTACCAGCGCCATCGCACGGAGCGGGAGCGCGCGCGGCGCTGGCGCATGCTTGGCTATGCGCTCGGGCTCATCGGGCTGCTGGTGCTGATTGGCGTGGCGATCCTGGCCTGGCAACTGCGCGCCACCAAGCAGGACATCGCGCGGCAAAACGCCTTGTTCTCGCTGCTCGGTTCGCGCCCGGCACCGGACGCTGCGCTGCTGGCGTCGGTGGAGGGCACGCGCGGCCAGCGCAACCATGCGCCGCCGGAGGGCTTTGATTTTCGGCGCGCACTGGTCGGCGCCATGAACCGTGCCCGGCATATCGAGGCTTACCTGGCGCGCGCGGACGAGCAAACGCTGGAGGTGCAGGGCGACGCCGGCTATCGGGTAAGTGCCCGGCTCGGCGGGAATCACTGGCTCATGGAGATCACCGCGATTGCGCCCGGTGCCGCAACGGTGCGCCTGGACGAGACCGCGCTCAGGAACCAGCACCCCGAAGGCGTGCGCGTGTTTGCACTGACGGGCGCCGGCACGCTGGCCACCGGCGGGCAGGACGGCAGCGTGGCGTTATGGAACGTTGCCCAGCCTGCGCGCGCCACGGTGCTGCTGCTGCCGGCGGGCGCCAGGCGCGAAGGCGGTTGGGGCCCGGTCTCCGCCCTATCCAGCGACGGGCAGCGCCTGGTCGCGGGCTACGAGCGCGGCCGCATTGTCGTGTGGGATCTGGCCAAGGGTGGAGACGCCTGGCGGCACCCGATTGCCAGCGCGCGCGCGCATGCGCTGCGTGTGACCGATGTGGCGCTGTTCGACGAGGGACGGCAGCTCGCCACCGCGGGGCGCGATGGCAAGGCAAGGTTGTGGCACCTGCCGGCGGACGCGCAGGCGGACCCGGCGGATCCCTTCGTGCTGACAACACCCGCGCACGAACTGTCGGCGCCCGCGGACAACACCGACTGGTTCGCGGGCTACCACAGCATCGCCGTCAGCCCCGATGGCAGCTTGGCCGTGGCGGGCACGCGCGGCGGGCGCATCAGCGTGTGGCGCACCGCCGACGGCGAGCTATGGCCACAGGCACTGCTGGGGCACGACGACGCCGTGGTGCGGCTGGTGTTCACCAGTGACCGGCAACTGCTCTCCGGCGGCTGGGATGGCCGCGTGATCCGCTGGCGGCTCGACCCGGAACACATGCGGGCAACGCGCACCGAGCTGCTGGACCTGCCGAGCCAGATCACCGGACTGGCCCTGGCCGGCCGCGACCAGCGGCTCTATGCCTCCACCGAGCAGGGCGAATTGCTGCAGATGCGCTTCGATGCGCCACGGCACCCGATGGCCCGCATCGTCTCGCGCCGGCAGGAGGGCAAGCCTGTCCTGCTGCTTGCGCTCACGGGCATCACGCCGCCCCTGGTGGCCGCGACCGAAGATGGCAAGCTCGCCTTGCTCCAGGCCGAGCCGGGCAAGCAGGCCATCCGGCGCCCCATCGACATGCTGGCGCCACCGGTGCGGGCACTCGACTGGGCACGCCGCGCACAGCGCCTGGTAGCGGCGGACGACAATGGCCAGGTCTGGATGCTGCGGACCGATGGCACGGGCGATGCGATCCTGCCCGGTGTGATGGCCGGCGCCAGCACCCGCCTGACGATCAGCGACGACGCGCGCTTGCTGGCAATCCGTTCGGGTGAGCCCGCGGAGAACCGGCGGCTGGAGCTATGGCGGCTGGCGCCAGATCAGGGCGCGAGCCGGCACGCGGCGCCATCCGCCTCCATGGCGTCCACGGCAGCCACCCCCGAAGCCGCCGCCTGCCGCATCCCGCTGCCCGAGGCCCTGTCCCATGCTGCGTACGCCACCTTCCGGCCGGGCACCGCGGAGCTCGCGGTCACCGACGACGACGGCATCAGCTTGTGGCAGGTTGCCGCGGCCGACGCCGATTGCGCGAATGCAAAGGCCGTCATGGCCCAGCGCTTCGAGGGCCTGCCGCGCGGACAGATCACCAGCCTGGTCTTTGACGCGCGCGGCGACACGCTGGTGGCCGGCAACTACCTCGGCAAGGTCTATCGCCTGGCATTGCCCAAGCCCTTGGCGACGCCGGCAACAATGTCCGCAACAACGCCGGGTCAGCCGGTGCCGGCCAAGGCCACCATCCTCAAGCAGGATGCCGCAGGCGTCATCACCGCGCTGGCCGCGCCCGATGCGCCATTCGTCGTCGCCGGGGATGACCACGGCAACCTGTTCCTGCTCGATCCCGAGGCCGATCGTCCGCTGCCCATCCCGCAAGCGCTCTATCGCGACCCGCGGCAGCCGGTGGCCGCGCTATCCGTGAGCGACGACGGGCGCTGGCTGTACGCGGCGGGCACCGGGATCGCGGCGATCTGGGACCTGGACATGGCGCAGTGGCGCCAAGCGGCCTGCGCCATCGTCGGCGGCGGCTTTACGCCCAGGCAGAAGGCCGAGTTCTTCAAGGGCGATACCCCATCACCTAGCGCGTGTGAGGCGCATTGACCGCATCCGCTGCATCTATCGACTGAACCTGACAAGCCAGGGAGGCACGCCATGCCATTCCAGACCATCGCTGGTACCAGCGCCACCTACGCCCTGCTCGCGCTGGACGCCGCCGGCAACGAACGCAGCGACGACCCGGACGGGATCGCGGGACAGATGTCCGAGCGCTTGCTGGCGCAATGGCAAGCCGCCGCGCCCACCGATGTCTTCCTGTGGAGCCACGGCTGGCAGGGCGACCTGCCCGCGGCGCGCATCCAGTACGACCGCTGGATCGGCGCGTTCGCGCGCAGCGCCGGCGACGAGCAGGCCATGCGCGCCCGGCACCCGGATTTCGCCATTGCCCATATCGGCGTGCACTGGCCCAGCCAGCCTTGGGGCGACGAGGAACTGGGCGACGGCGCCAGCTTTGCGCCGCTGGCCGGACCGGGCACGCAAGGCGCCCAAGCCATGATCGACGCCTATGCGCAGCGCCTGGGCGATACGCCACAGGTACGCGCCGCGCTGGCCGTCATCTTCGAAGCCGCGCGCACCCAGGCGGATGCCGTGACGCTGCCCGACCCGGTGCGCCAGGCCTACCTGCAACTCGACCAGGCCCTCGCGCTGGGCAGCGAGGGCCCGGGCGGCGACGCCGGCGCCGACCGCCTGCCCTTCGATCCCGCGGCGTCCTTCGCCGAAGCCAACCAGCTGGGCGCCGCGTTTGGCGGGCCGGTGCTGGGCGGGCTGCTGGCGCCCCTGCGGCAACTCTCGTTCTGGACCATGAAAAAGCGCGGCCAGACCGTGGGCGAGTGCGGCGTCTTCCCGCTGCTCAACAGCATCGGCGACGCGCTGCCGTCGGCGCGCATCCACCTGATGGGCCACAGCTTCGGCGCCGTCGTCATGTCCGCCGCGCTGGGCGGCCCTGGCGGCACGGCCGCGCTGCGGCGCCCGGCAGCCTCCTGCGTGCTGGTGCAGGGCGCCATGTCGCTCTGGGCGTACGCGCCGGACATCCCGGTGCGCCCGGGTACGGCGGGCTACTGCCACCACGTGCTGCCCGATGGCAAGGTCAGCGGGCCGCTGGTGGTCACCCGCTCGCGGCACGACAGCGCGGTCGGCACGCTGTATCCCTGGGCGGCCGGCGTGGCGGGCCAGGTGGCGTTCGACGCCACGCAGGCATCTCCCGCCTACCCCACCTATCCCACCTTTGGCGCCATCGGTGCGTTCGGCATCCAGGGCACCGACGCCGCCACGGACGCACCGATGCAACCGTATGACGGCAACTACGCCATGACGGCCGGCAAGGTGCTGAACATCGAAGCCAGTGAATACATCTGCAACGGCAGTGGCATCGCCGGCGCCCACAAC
The DNA here is from genome assembly GCF_058809705.1 of Cupriavidus sp. MPR-AND1C. Taxonomy (NCBI): domain Bacteria; kingdom Pseudomonadati; phylum Pseudomonadota; class Betaproteobacteria; order Burkholderiales; family Burkholderiaceae; genus Cupriavidus; species Cupriavidus sp. MPR-AND1C. Next base: position 103,487 of record NZ_JBXASU010000008.1, read on the forward strand.
GACATCGCCGGGCCGGAGGTCGCCCACCTGATCTGGCAAGCCGCGCTGACCTGAGAACAAACCCAAGGAGCCCCAACCATGACCGACGACGCCATGCCCATGCCGCTCGGCATCCAGGCCGACACCGGACGCCCGCTCGCCAGCCTCGATGCGCAGGCCATCGCCGGGTTCTCCGCGCACGAGCACGCCTTGCGCCGCGCGCCGGAACGCGCCGCGGAGAAAGCCCGGCAGGCCGAGACCTATGCGGTGCTCGGCGATGTCGACGGCGCCAAGCTCGACGAGGCCGGCTGGGGCCTGCTGTTTCCCTCCGACGTGGATCCGGCGCCTTACCTGGACGCGCTCGCGCCGCTGATCGCCTGGCGGCACCGCGAGGCGGGACAGGTCTCGGTATTCCAGGGCGCCGACGGCTGCCTGCCCGGCGAAAGCGCCGCCACCTGGCTGGCGCGGCACGGGGTCTCCCTCAACGTGGTCGACCCGGCGCTGGGCGTACCCTACTACCTCGTGCTGGTCGGGCCGCCGGACAAGATCCCGTTTGCCTTCCAATACACGCTGGACCTGTACTGGGCGGTGGGACGGCTGGATTTTCCGCAACTGGCGGACTTTCGCTGCTATGCGGACAGCGTGACAGCCTACGAGACCATGGCCAGCGTGGCCGCCCGGCGCAGGATTGCGCTGTTCGCCACCTGCCTTGATTTTGATCGCGCCACCCAGTTGCTCACGCGGCAGCTGGCCACCCCGCTCAGCCAGGGCACCGCGCAAGCCAAGCCTCTGGGTGAGCGCCAGGGCTTTGCCATGCAGGCGCTGCTGGGCGAGGCCGCCACCAAAGCCGCGCTGACGGATGTACTACGCGGCAAAGGACCGGACGGGCCACCCGCCCTGCTCTTCACCGGCTCCCACGGCATGGGCTTTCGCGCGGACGATGCGCGGCTTGCCGGCACCCAGGGCGCGATCGTCTGCCAGGACTGGCCAGGCTATGGCGCGATCGGCCCCGAGCACTGGTTCGCCGCGCAGGATGTCCCCGACGACGCGCAGTGCCACGGCCTTATCCAGTTCTGCTTTGCCTGCTACGGCGCCGGCTGCCCGGACTTCGACAACTTCGGCCACGGCGGCGACGCCCCCACCCGGCTAGCGCCCGCGCCCTTCACCGCGCGCCTGCCACAGCGGCTGCTGGCGCATCCGCATGGCGGCGCGCTGGCCGTGCTCGGACACATCGACAGGGCGTGGGCCTACGGCTTCCAGTCCGAACGCGCCGACGCGCAAACCCAGGGGTTCCGCGACGTGATCGGCAGCCTGCTGCGCGGCGAGCGCATTGGCCAGGCGACTGACCGCTTCAACATCCGTTGGGCCGCGCTGAGCACCGAACTGGCCGACTTGCTGCGGGACCGCAGCGCGGGCGCCGACGTCCCCGACGCCGACATCGCGCTGCGCTGGGTGGCACGGGACGATGCGCGCAACTATGTGGTGCTGGGGGACCCGGCGGTGCGGCTGAGGGTGCGGGACATGGCGTGACTGGGAGTGCAAAACGCTTCTCTTCAAGCCAGGTTCGCCCGCCGCAGCTTTGCCTTTAACGTCTCGATCTCGTCCAGCAGGTCGAGCACGACGGCCGCGCCGGCCACCCCAAGCTCCAGGTCGCGCGCCAGGCGCAGCGCCGTGCGGGCACGCTTGAGCGTGGCGCCGTCGAAACGCCAGCGCGGCGCGTCTTCTCCGCGCGGCGTCAGCACGCCCTCCTCCACCAGCGCCACCACCTGTCCAATGTCGGCATGACAGGCCTCGCTCAGCTCCACCAGCGTGAACTGCACCTCTTCTTCGACAAGGACGCCATGCAGCATCGATATGCCTTGATCGCTCATCGCATCAAGCCTCCAGTGAACGGCGCGGGGCAAAGCCGCTAAAGGTCTTGGCCATCTCCCGGTACGCATCATTGGCCTTTTCCGTGTCCGCGGGTGGCAAGACGATCGACAGCACCGCGTACAGGTCGCCGGGCGGCGTGCTGGGAAGGCCCTTGCCCTTGAGCCGCAGCTTGCGGCCCGCCGACGAGCCCGGCGGCACGCTGAGTTGCACGCTGCCGTCCGGCGTGGGTATGCCGACGCTGGCGCCCAAGGCGGCTTCCCATGGGGCCACGGGCAGGTCGAGGTAGACATCGCGATCGACTACGCGGAACAGCGGGTGCGGCGCGATCTCGATTTCGAGATAGAGGTCGCCGGCGGGAGCGTCTCCAAGTCCGGGGCCGCCCTGGCCTGCAAGCCGAAGATGCTGTCCAGTGCGAATGCCCCTGGGAATATTGACTTCCAGCTGCCGCTCCTGCAATCGCACGTGCCCACTGGCGTCTGCCTGGGGCGTACGCAGCGTGATGGTGCGGCGCCCGCCCCGGTAGGCGTCCTGCAGATCGATCTGCACCTTGGCATGGTGATCGCCACCTGCCATGCGGGCAGCGCCTCGCCCACCGCGAGACTGCGCATGCCTGGCGCCGAAGAGCGACTCGAAGAAATCGCTGCGATCCAGGTCTTGCTCGAGATCCGCCTCGCCGCCGCTGTATTCGAAGCCGCTATCCCATCCCGGTGGCGGTGTGAATTCGCGGCCGCTCTTGTACCGCGCCCCCACGTCGTCGTAAGCGGCGCGCTTCTCCTCGTCTTTCAGCGCCACATACGCCTCGGCCACATCCTTGAAGCGGGCCTCCGCATCCGGCTCCTTGCTGACGTCCGGGTGATACTTGCGCGCCAGCTTGCGGTAGGCGCGCTTGATTTCATCCTGCGTGGCCGTGGGCTCCACCCCGAGCATCGCGTAGTAATCCTTGTACTCCATGAATGCCCCCGGCAACTGGCGTGCGGCACGCGCACGGCGCTTGGCGAATGATGCGCTTGACCTGCGGCTCTAAGTATAGGCAAAGGCACGGGCATGCGGTGCGACGCGGTTCGCCCTGCGCGCGCTGTCGGCGCCCGTATCCATGACGTGGCGTGCGCACCTGCGGAACCTGCGGAACTTGCTATGTTCGCGGCAAGCCAGCTACTGGAGGCATCGGCGAAAAATGTGGCATCCGCCCCGCGAGACGCTGAACAATCACGGCTCGGCAAGCTCGGGCCGCAAGCGTGAACTCGACCGCCGGTTGCCTGCCACGCCGGCGACCTGAACCTCGGCATCCTGGCCGTTGGCAGAGGTTAGAGCCGCAGTCGAGATTACTCCTCGCTGGTCCACTCCACCTCGACACCAAGGCTGCGCAGGTTCTCGACGAAACGCGGATGGGCACGGCGGATGGGCGCGGCGTTGCGGATCTCCGAGCGGCCATCGATGCTCGCGGCCACCATGAGCAAGGCGATGGCCACGCGGATGATGTACGGGCTTTCCACCACCGCCGGCGTCAGGGGATTGCCACCAAAGGTGATGAGCCGGTGCGGGTCGGACGAGAACACATGGGCGCCAAACTTCGACAGCTCGCCGGTCCAGCCCAGCGCGCCGTCGTACACCTTGTTCCAGAACATGGCGTTGCCCTGCGCGCGCACGCCCAGCGCGATGAAGATAGGCAGCAGGTCAACCGGGAAGTAAGGCCACGGCGCGGCCTCGACCTTGGTCAGCACGTTGCTGGTAAACGGCGTCTGCACTTTCAGGGGACCGGCGCTGGTGGCGCGGGACCAGCCATCTTCGTGCGTGATCTGCACGCCGAACTTGGCGAAGGTGCGGTCGATCAGCGGGAAATTCCCCGGCGCGCTGTTGCGCACCACGACATCGCCGCCGGTGATGGCGCCCAGCGCCAGGAAAGTGGTGATCTCGTGAAAATCCTCGTCGAAGGTAAAGTCGCCACCCTTGAGCTTGTTGCCGCCATGCACCGTCAGGCGCGAGGTGCCCATGCCTTCGATGCGCGCGCCCATCATCGCCATGAAGCGGCAGAATTCCTGCACATGGGGCTCCGATGCGGCATTGGTGAGCGTGGAGGCGCCACCCGCTGCTGCGGCACACAGCACGAAGTTCTCCGTGGTAGTGACCGATGCATAGTCAAGCCAGTGGTCGATGGGTGTCAGCTGGCCGGCACTGCGCACCAGCAGCGACCCATCGGCCCGCTCCACCTCGCCACCAAAGCGGCGGAAGACATCGACGTGCGGATCGATCTCGCGCACGCCAAGCGTGCAACCCTTGACGTTATCTTCGAGCCGGGCCACGCCAAAGCGGGCGAGCAGCGGCGGCACCAGCATGATGGACGAGCGCATCTCTTCGGGCAGCCGATGGCGGGCCGCGTCGAACACGGTCTCCTGATGGTGCAGCGACAGCGTGCCGCTTGCGTCATCCATATGCACCTTGCTGCCCAAAGCACGGAAGATGTCGAGAATCTTGCGCACATCGGTGATGTCGGGCACGCCATGCAGGCGCAGGGGCTCATCGGTCAGAAGCGTGGCGCAGAGCACAGGAAGCACTGCATTCTTGTTGGCGGAAGGGGTAATACGCCCCCGGAGCGGCTTGCCGCCGTGCACGATGAGATTGGACATGGGATGGGATATTGCGAGACGAGCCAGGACAGGATGGAACAACGCCCAGCATTGTACTTGCACTGCCAAGGACAAGGATGCCACCCTGGCAGCGTTCACAGATGACGCTCTCGAAAAGAGACCAGGTTGGAAAAACCGCCTCAGGCAGCGCGCAGGCCCAGGGCGATGGGACGGCGTCCTGCAAGTGGTGCGCCTGAAGCACTTTGCGCCGCGATATCATGGTGGCTGCACAAACGCGTGGGGCGACAATGCAGATTGACCGGACGACGATCTGTCGGGGCGATGCCGATGCGCCGCCTGGACAAGCACCGGGCAGCATCAGCCGCCGCGCGTTCCTGGCGTCTGGCGCTGCACTGGCGCTAGCCGCCTGTGCACAGGGACACCTTGCCGGCGACACCCAGCCGCAGGGTTCAGCCGGCACGAAGGCCGCCAAAGACGCGAGCGGCGTCAAAGACGTCTCCCCCAGGAAGCCCTCCCCCGCCGCGCTGGTCATCGACATGCACAGCCATGCCGGGCGCGTGATTGTGTCGCGCGATCCCGCCATCGGCGCGGACCGGCCCTTCCTTGCGCTGGCCGCGCCGATGCGCGCGGGCGGCGTGAACGTGATCTGCCTGGCGATCGTGACGGATACCATCGTCACGCGCGTGTCCGCCGATCGCACGCGCTTCGAAGCCTGGCGAACCCCGTCCGAAGGCGAGCTCTACGCGCTTGGCGTGGCCGAATTCGCGCGTGCGCACAAGCTGGTGGAGCGTGAGCAGATGCAAGTGGTGACCGACGCGGCTACGCTGGCCACGCGGGGGCCGGCCGGGCCGTGCGTGATCATCGCGTCGGAAGGTGCGGACTTCCTGGAGGGCAGGCTCGAGCGTGTGGACGAAGCGTACGGCATGCACCAGTTGCGCCACCTGCAGCTCACACACTACCGCGTCAACGAACTGGGCGACATCCAGACGGAGGCGCCGGTGCACGCAGGCCTGACGGATTTCGGCGCGGATGTGGTGCGGCGCTGCAATGCCTTGGGCATCGTCGTCGATGTCGCGCACGGCACCTATGACCTGGTCAAGCGCGCCGCCGCCATCTCCACCAAGCCGCTGGTGATTTCGCACTCCGCGCTGGCGACGCGCCCCAGCCTGCGCAGCCGGCTGATCACGCCAGACCACGCGCGCGTGATCGCGGGCACCGGTGGCGTGATCGGGGTCTGGCCCAGCGCGGGCACCTTCCGCGACCTGCCTGCGATGGCGCTAGGCATCAAGCGCATGGCCGACGTGGTTGGCGTGGATCATGTGGGCGTGGGAACGGACATGCTCGGCTTCATCTCGCCACCGGTGTTCCGGACCTACGATCAGTTGCCCTCGCTGGCCACCGCGCTGCTGGCGGCAGGATTCACGCAAGAGGAAGCCGGCAAGGTGCTCGGCGGCAATTACCGCCGGGTGTTCGAAGCGTGCGTGGGGTAGCGCGAGGGACCTGCGCTTACGGCGCGCGCCGTCCCGCCTTGCCCTCACCCGGCGTATCCTGGGTATCCTGGGTATCCCGTGTATCGTCGGCCCGCGACCGGCGGTACGCCTCCCGCCCGGCATAGACAGCGCCCGCGGCAAACATCAGCGCCAGCGCAAACCAGGTGATCGCATAAACGAGGTGGTTGTTGTTGAACGTGATGACGGTCAGCCCGCCCACCGGCCAGGTGCGCTTGCTGGCGTCCCCGAGCGGCACGGCCGCGTCTGCATCGATGAAGTAAGGCGCCACGTTGCGCAGGCCGCGCGCGGCGGCAATGGCCGGCACATCGCGCGCGTACCAGCGCCCGGCCGCCGGATCGTTGGTGCGCAAAAAGCCGTTGCCGGGCTCGCTGAAGCGCAACAGGCCGGTGACGGTGGTCTCGCCGGTGGGGTCACCCCCGCCGCGCCTGGCGCGCTCGCTCAGCTCAGGCGGCACAAAGCCACGGTTGACCAGCACCACATTGCCGTCCGCCGTGCGCAACGGCGTCATCACCCAGAAGCCGCCACCCAGTTCCGTCACGGCCTGCACCAGGGTCTCGCTGTCGTTCAGGAAGGTGCCGGTGAGCCGCACGCGGCGGTACTCGTCGGCGGCCTTGGTGAGCCGCGGCCACTGATCGGCGCTGGGCGCGGCCGTGGCGGGAGCATGCACGCGCGCGTTCACGCGTTCGATGAGGTCGAGCTTCCACGCGCGGCGCTCGACTTGCCAGACGCCGAGCGAAAGCAGCCCGGCTACCGCCACGATGGCGAGCAGGGCAAACGCCACAAGCGCGCCAGTGGCGCGCTTGCGGGAAGGCGGATTGGGTTGGGCCACGCCCTGCTGCCGGGCCGTCAAGGCAGGTTCTTCATGTCGTGCATTGGCATCATGTTCTGGTCGAGGTGGAACATTACCCAAAGCGAGCCGCTCAGCGCGATGACCACCAGCACGATCGTGAAGATCAACGCCAGCATGGTCCATCCGCCCTCGGATCTCGCATTCATATGCAGGAAATATATCATGTGGACGACGATCTGCACCGCGGCGCAGCCCAGCAGGAACAACGCGGTGGTGCTGGATTTATCGAAAACCTTGGCCATCACCAGCCAGAACGGGATCGCCGTGAGGACCACCGCGAGCACGAAGCCCGTCATGTAGCCCTTGAAGGTGCTATGGCTGACCTCGCCATCGTGGCCGTGGTCGTCATGGCCATGCCCGTGGCCATGGGGATCGCCTGCAAGGGCATTGTCATGCGCGTTCATGGCAGCACTCCCATCAGGTAGACGAAGGTAAACACACCGATCCAGACCACATCCAGAAAGTGCCAGAACATGGACAGGCACATCAGGCGGCGCTTGTTCTCCGGGATCAGCCCGTGCTGCCCCACCTGCACCATCAATGTGATGAGCCAGACGATGCCGACCGTCACGTGCAGCCCATGGGTGCCCACCAGCGTGAAGAACGAGGACAGGAACGCGCTGCGCTGCGGCCCCGCGCCATCGTGGACCAGGTGCGCGAACTCGTAGAGCTCCAGGCTGATGAACGCCGCGCCCAGCAGGCCGGTGATGCCGAGCCAGATCAGGGTGGCGCGCACCTGCGCCTTCTGCATCTCCAGCACGGCAAAGCCGTAGGTGATCGACGACAGCAGCAGCATGGTGGTGTTCAGCGCCACGAGCGGCAGCTCGAACAGTTCGGCGCCCGTGGGGCCGCCGGCGTAGCGCCGCCCCACCACGCCGTACACGGCAAACAGGCTGGCGAAGATGAGGCAGTCGCTCATCAGGTACAGCCAGAAGCCGAGCAACGTGCCGTTCTGCGGATGCACCTCGCTGGTCGCGTAGAAGCTTAGCTCGCTCTGGCGCGGGGTGTCCGGCATGCTCACATCGCCGGGGCCGTAGGGGGCGGTGGTATCAACCATGGGTGGCAAGCAGGCGCGTGCGCTCTGCCTCGGTGCGGACGACGTCGTCGGCCGGGATGTAGCAATCGCGCTTGTAGTTGAAGGTGTGGCCGATCGCCACGATCAGGATGGCGGCGAAAGACACGATCACAAGCAGCCACATGTGCCAGATCAAGGCAAAGCCGAGCACCGTGCTCAACCCCGCCAGGATGATGCCCGCGCTGGTGTTCTTCGGCATGTGGATCGGGATAAAGCCCTGCTGTGGCCGCTGGTAGTGGTGCTCTTTCATCTGCCACCACGCGTCGTTGTCATGGATGACCGGGGTAAAGGCAAAGTTGTACTGCGGCGGCGGCGATGAGGTCGACCACTCCAGCGTGCGGCCGTCCCACGGATCGCCCGTGGTGTCGCGCAGGGATTCGCGCCGGCGGTAGCTGACCACCAGCTGGATCAGGAAGCAGCCGATGCCTAGCGCAATCAAGAATGCGCCGAATGCCGCCAGCTGGAACCAGATCTGCAGGGACGCATCCTCGAAGTGGCTCATGCGGCGGGTCACGCCCATCAGCCCCAACACATAAAGCGGCATGAAGGCAACGTAAAAGCCAACCAGCCAGAACCAGAACGAGCACTTGCCCCAGAACGGATCCAGCCGGTAGCCGAAGGCCTTGGGAAACCAGTAGGTGATGCCGGCCATCAGCCCGAACAGCACGCCGCCGATGATCACGTTATGGAAGTGCGCGATCAGGAAGAGGCTGTTATGCAAGGAGAAATCCGCCGGCGGCACGGCGAGCAGCACGCCGGTCATGCCGCCGATCACGAAGGTGACCATGAAGCCGATGGTCCAGAGCATCGGCACCTCGAAGCGGATGCGCCCGTGGTACATGGTGAACAGCCAGTTGAACATCTTGGCCCCGGTCGGGATCGAGATGATCATGGTGGTGATGCCGAAGAACGAATTGACGCTGGCGCCCGAGCCCATGGTGAAGAAATGGTGCAGCCAGACCAGGTAGGAGAGCACCGTGATCACCACCGTGGCGTACACCATCGACGCGTAGCCGAACAAACGCTTGCGGCAGAACGTGGAAACCACTTCCGAGAAGATGCCGAACGCGGGCAGCACCAGGATGTACACCTCCGGGTGGCCCCAGATCCAGATCAGGTTCACGTACATCATGGCGTTGCCGCCAAGATCGTTGGTGAAGAAGTTGGTGCCTGCATAGCGGTCCAGCGCCAGCAGGGCCAGCACGGCGGTGAGCACCGGGAAAGCGGCGATGATCAGCACGTTGGTGCACAGCGCGGTCCAGGTGAACACCGGCATCTTCATCATGGTCATGCCGGGCGCGCGCATCTTGACGATGGTCACGAGCAGGTTGATGCCCGATAACAACGTGCCCAGCCCGGCGACCTGCAAGGACCAGATGTAATAGTCCACGCCCACGTCCGGACTCTGCAACACGCCCGACAGCGGTGGATACGCCAGCCAGCCGGTGCGCGCGAACTCGCCGACGAACAGCGACATCATCACCAACACGGCGCCGCCAACCGTCATCCAGAAGCTGAAGTTGTTGAGAAAGGGAAAGGCGACGTCGCGCGCGCCGATCTGCAACGGCACGACAAAATTCATGAGCCCGGTGACCAGCGGCATGGCCACGAAGAAGATCATGATCACGCCGTGCGCGGTGAAGACCTGGTCATAGTGGTGCGGCGGCAGGTAGCCCAGCGAATCGCCAAAGGAGACCGATTGCTGCAGCCGCATCATGACCGCATCGGCAAAGCCGCGCAGCAGCATGACGATGCCCAGCACGACATACATGATGCCGATCTTCTTGTGGTCGATGCTGGTGAACCACTCGCGCCAGAGATAGCCCCACGCTCGCAGGTAGGTCAGTGCGCCAACCAGCGCCAGCCCCCCGATCGCGACGGCCGCGAAGGTCGCCAGCAGGATGGGCTCGTGATAGGGGATTGCCTCCCAGGTGAGGCGGCCGAATACCAGTTGCGTCAGGTCGAGGTGCTCGGGCATTGTGTCACCAGGGCCGCAAGGGCGTTGTTTCAGGAATCGGGGAGCAACGGGTCATTGTTGCGACGTCATTGCGGCAATGTCATTGCGGCAACGTGCTGGCGGACGCCACACGGGGGCCGTTGCCAATGCCGGCAGGGTCGCTTGCCGTGCAGATCGCGCCCAGGCTCGCGCCGGCGGCGCCGCGCTCGAGCGCTGCCACGTTGAAGGCCCGCGGCTTGTCCTTGCCCTGGCCCTGCCTTGCACTCATGGCCATGTCCTTGATGCAAGGCCGGTTGGCTTGCACGCAGCGGTTCAGGATCGCATCGTACAAGCCCGGCGCCACGCTGGCGTAGCGCCTCACCGGCTCAAGCTCGCTGGGTTGCTCCAGCTGCAGGTAAGCGTCGCGCGTCAGTGCCCCGCCGCCGGCCTTGGCTTGCTGGACCCAGCGCGCGAATTCCTCTGCGCTCATGCCATGGAACTTGAAACGCATGCCGGAGAAGCCCGCGCCGCTGTAGTTGGCGGAGAAGCCCTCGTAGACACCCGGCTGGTTGATCACGGCGTGCAGCTTGGTCTCCATGCCAGGCATGGCGTAGACCTGCCCCGCCAGCGCAGGGATGAAAAAGGAGTTCATCACGCTGGACGCCGTGATCTTGAAGCGGATCGGCTGATCCACCGGCGCCGCCAGCTCGTTGACGGTGGCGATGCCCTGCTCGGGGTAGAAGAAAAGCCACTTCCAGTCCAGCGCCACCACCTCCACGGTGAGTGGCTCCATGCCCATGGGCACCGGGCGCTCGGCGTCGATACGGCTCAAGGACTGGTAGGGATCGAGCTTGTGCGTGCTGACCCAGGTCAACGCGCCCAGGGCGATGATGATCAAGAGCGGCGCTGCCCAGATCACCAGCTCCAGCAAGGTGGAATGGTCCCAGTCGGGCTCGTAGATGGCCTGCCTGTTGGCTTCGCGGTAGCGCCAGGCAAAGAGCAGCGTCAGTGCAATCACCGGCACGATGATCAACAGCATCAGCCCGGTTGAAATGATGATTAAATCACGCTGCCGGATCGCGAGATCCCCGGCCGGGGCCAGCAAGACCGCATTGCAGCCTGTCAGCAGCAGGATGGCTGCAAACAACAGACATCCGCGCGTCGCGTAGCGGGATGGCACTATCCGAATGCGAAATTGCATAGCCGTGGAAGTGATCGTTGGAACTACGCCGGTGGGCTGGCCGCGGAAACTCAACATTTCCTATGGCACTGTAGTCAAAGAAGTGCCATTCTTAAAGGAGTGACACAAAACGCCACCCCGAACAACGAGAGACGAGAGGGCCTGACGATGTCCAGCAGCAGTAGCAGCAGCAGCGGCAGCAGCGGCGTTGCGCACCAGCACCAGCCGTCACCGTCTTCCCCCACGCCCGCGCAAGACGCGGCGCACCGGGCGCGGGTGGCGCCCGCCGAGATCGCCGCCGGCGTCGTCATCGGGCGAGCGTCCGAGTATTTCGACTTCTTCGTCTACGGCATCGCCTCGGTGCTGGTCTTCCCCAGCGTGTTCTTCCCGTTCGTCAGGCAACTGGAAGGGCTGCTGCTGTCCTTCGCGATCTTCTCCTTCGCTTTCATCGCCAGGCCGTTCGGGACCACCTTGTTCATGGCGATCCAGCACCGCTGGGGACGCAGCATCAAGCTGACGGCCGCGTTGTTCCTGCTGGGCACCGCCACGGCGGGCATGGCGTTCCTGCCGGGCTACGATGCGCTCGGCAACCACGCCATCGTCATCCTGGCGGCGCTGCGCATCCTGCAGGGCATTGCGCTGGGCGGCTCATGGGACGGGCTGCCATCACTGCTGGCACTGAACGCCCCGGCGCACCGCCGCGGCTGGTACTCGATGCTGGGACAGCTCGGCGCGCCGATCGGATTTCTCCTTGCCGGCTCGCTGTTCCTCTACCTGCGCGCCAACCTGGATTTCGACGAGTTCCTGGACTGGGGCTGGCGCTATCCGTTCTACGTGGCGTTCGCCATCAACGTGGTCGCGCTGTTCGCGCGCCTGCGGCTGGTGGTGACCCGGGAGTACACGCAGCTGCTGGAAGAAGGCGAGCTGGAGCCGATCAGCCCGGCGCAGATACTGCGCGCCCAGGGCTACAACCTGTTCATCGGCGCCTTTGCCGCGCTGGCCAGTTACGCGCTGTTCCACCTGGTCACGGTGTTCCCGCTGTCGTGGGTCGCGCTGCACGCCACGCAGGACATCAATGACGTGCTGATCATCCAGATCATCGGCGCGGGGATCGCCATGGCGGCCACCATCGCCTCCGGCTGGATCGCCGACCGCATCGGGCGGCGCACCACCCTGGCGCTGATGGCAGTCCTGATCGGCATCTTCGGCCTGTTCGCACCGTACCTGATGAACGGCACCCCGGCGCGGCAAGACCTGTTCATCCTGATCGGCTTCGGCTTGCTGGGCTTGTCGTACGGGCAGGCCGCGGGCGCTGTCACGGCAAACTTCGGATCGCGCTTTCGCTATACCGGCGCGGCGCTGACCTCCGACTTTGCATGGCTGTTCGGCGCCGCCTTCGCGCCGCTGGTGGCGTTGGGACTGTCGGCGGAGTTCGGCTTGTTTGCCGTCAGCGGCTACCTGCTGTCCGGCGTGGCATGCACGTTGCTGGCGCTGTGGATCAATCGCAAGATGGAAGCGCGCGACTGACCCGGCCACGATAATGCAAACGGCCAGTCATGCGCAATGACTGGCCGCTTTCCTTTACACGCCGCTTTGCTCAGAAATCCCCGAAGAACCCGCGCGCGGCGACCATGCAGAACGGTGCCACCAGGCTCCCGTGGTAGGCCTCGGTCACCGCCGACGCGCCACCATCGGTTGCGCCCGCCGCCACGGCCTGCGCGGCGAGCGTCGCCTTGGCCAGCGCAAAGCCCTGCTTGATCGGGGCATACGGATCGGCGGGCCCGGCCACCGGCGCATCCACATCCAGCACCGAAGTCAGCCCCGCCGGCACCTTGGCGTTCTGCCAGTAAGCCTGCTGCACGGTCGCGTTGAAGAAGAACACCGTCGGGTCGAAGCGACCGCCGCAAAGCTGCACCGGGGCACGCGGGATCCAGTTGCGCAAGTCATTGCGCTTGAACGCCTGGCGCAGCGGCGCAGCCGGGTTGGCCGCCGGCGCCATCGCCACCGTGGTGTACGGGAACGCGCCATCCGGATTGACCAGCGCGTCTTCCAGCAGGCCGAGGCGGAAGCTGTTGCGCACCAGGTTGCCTTGGCCAAAGCCGAGGGCAAAGATCGGCGTCAGCTCAGGCGGTGCCAGCGGGGGCGAAGTCGGCGGCGTCAGCGAGGCAAACTGCGCGGCCGGCGGATAGGGGCTGAAGAGCGCCGTGGCGGGCAATTTTCCGTTGCCAATCAGCGTGTCGATTGGCGTCACGCTCGGCAAGAGATCCTCGATGCCACGCGCGTAGGTGGCCTCAAACAGGTCGCCCGGCCTGCGGTAGATGTTGCCGTAGGCGTTCTGGTAGCTGGTCGCCACCATGGTCGTGAAGATGGTGGAACCCAGATCCACCTCACCCGCGACCAGCGCGTCCCCGGTGGCCGCCATGGCATAGGGCCCCGAACCCGTGGAAGCCGCCGTCACGTTGATGCCCGCCGCCTGCAGCGCGCGATGCGTGGCCATGGCAACGTGGCCGCCCTGCGAATATCCGGTGATAAAGAGCTTGCCATTCTCCCGTGCCGCCTTGCCCGAGCCCGCCCGGGCCAGCGCAACCCGCGCGGCCCGCAGCGAGTCGATCATGTCCGCCGATTGCTGCTGGGCATTCAGGTAGGGATGATAGGAAAGCTCGGAGCCGGCGTAACCCGCATAGTTGCTCGCCACCACGATATAGCCCTGCGCGGCATACATGGCCGCAACGCTGATGCCCTCCGAGGCGCCATCACCGTTGCCCGGGTCCTGCTGCGTCAGGTCCGCAAGGTTGTACTTGCGGTAGGTGGTGGTGCCATGCGCGTACATCAACGCCGGGCGTGGCCCACCGCATGCGCGCCCGCCGCTTGGAATCATCAGCGCGCCGCTCGCGGTGGTGGGCTCATTGGCGCCCCCGATGGTGCGGTAGCGGAAGTAGACGATCTCCAGGTCGCACGCAGGGGTGCCGGCGATCTGCAATAGCTGCCGGCCTGAATCGCTCGCATTGAGAACACCGGCCAGCGCCGCCGCGCTCAGGCGCAGCGTGGTCCTGTGATCGAGAAGCTGGCCGCGACTACTGTTGTCGTTGTTGTTGCAACTGCCCCCGCTGCAAGAACTCGCCGATTGCGCACAAGCCCCCGCGCTCAGCGCCAGACACGTCAAGCCCGCAAAGCCCGCCTTCGCCATGGTCAATCGCATCTTCCATCCCCCCGCCAGTGGACTACGTCGGTTAGCCTGATCCACACAATTAGCGGAGTGTAGGTAAACGGTTCAACTACCCGCCAGCCTTATAGCGCACGATCTCGTATTGTGAAAAAGGGATGAACAGGTCGTGATGCCTGTCCACCCCGAGGGTCAGGACCAGTAACGCAAGGTTGCAGCCAGGCGGCCAGGCCTAGCGCCCTGTGCGCACCTGGAAGCCCAGCCCCGGCGACAGCACGGCGGCATCGCCATCGCGCAGCTCGATGGTTTCCAGGCTGCCGTTGTCCCGGGATTCGGCGGCAAACTCCGCGATGTTGCGCAGGCGCGCGGCCGGAATGCCGCACGCGCTAAGCCGCGCTTCCAGCTCCGTGGCCAGGCCATCGGCCAGCGCGGCGGCGAGCGCCTCCTTGAGCGCGCCCGGATCGAGCGAGCGCACAAAGGCAGGCAGCCCGCTGCGTTCCAGCGGCGGATTGAACAAGGCGGGATCCCGCGCAAGCTGGCCAAGGCCCAGCGCTTCGAGCAATGCCAGCAACTGGCCTGGCGTGTTCGCGCCGATGGCCAGCCAGCCGTCGCGCGTGCGGAAGAAGTCGGCGGAGGGGCTGCCGGAGTAGCCCTGGTTGCCCTGCCGGGGCGGCGTGGCGCCGTGCGTGAGCGCGTCGCAGGTCATGGGGTACATCAGCTGCATGCCGGCGCTGGCCATGGAGATATCGAGCAGCATGCCGCGCCCGGTGCGCTCGCTGTCGCGTACGCCGGCAAGGATGGCGAAGGCGGCGAGCAGCCCCGTGGCGGAGTCGATGACCGGGAACCCCGTCTTGATGGGCGGGTCACCCTCGTTGCCCGCCATGTAGGCCATGCCGGTGGCGGCCTGCACCACGTGGTCGTAAGCGGGCCGGCCGCGCCATGCCGGCGCGCCGCGCCCAAAGCCGGAGATGCTGCAGTAGACCACGCGCGGATTCAGCGCAAGCACTGCCTCGAAGCCGAGCCCGAAGCGCTCCAGCACCCCCGGCCGCAGGTTGTCGACGAAGACATCGCAAGTGGCGGCGAGCTCCAGCGCATGCTGGCACCCTTGTTCGCTGCCAAGGTCGAGGGCAAGCGACGACTTGCCAGCGTTGAGCGCGACGAAGCCCTCGCGGCCCCGTGCGGTGCGGCGCATGACATCGCCGCCGTTGGCATTTTCCACCTTGGTCACGTCGGCCCCGAGCTGCGCCAGCAGGAAGGTGGCGAAGGGACCGGCGATGACGTGCGAGAAATCGAGCACGCGGATGCCCGCGAGCGGGGTAAATGAATGGGAAGCGGTGATAGACATGGCAGGCTCACTCGATCGTGATGTGGTTTTTCTCGATCACCTGCCGCATCCTGGCGGTTTCCTCGGTGACAAGGCGGGTGAAGGATTCGGGTGTGGGGCTCGGCTCGATGAGCGCCCCTGTCTCGGCATAGAACCGGCGCAGCCCGGGATCCGCCAGTGCCCTCAGCATGGCGGCATGCAAGCGCGCCACCAAGGGCTTCGGCAGGTTTGCCGGAGCCCAGATGCCGCTCCAGGAATCCAGCGTGAGATCGCTGCGCCCAAGCGCCTCGCTCAGGGTCGGCACGCCTGGCAGCCCGGGGATCCGCTGCGCCGAGGTCACGGCGAGCGCGCGCACCTTGCCGTTGCCGATCTGCGGCACGGCGGTGGCCGCTACCGGAAAACCGAATTGCGTGTCCCCCTTGATCAGCGACGGCACGATTTCCACCGAGCCCTTGTAGGGGATATGGACCGCGTTGATGCCTGTCGCCGATGCGAAGGCCGCCCCGCAGATATGCGCGGCCGAGCCAATGCCGCCCGATGCATAGTTCAGCGATCCGGGCGAGCGCCGCGCGGCGGCCACCAGTTCGCCCACGGTGCGGTACGGGGAGTTCGCCCCCACCACCAGCACGGCGGGGCTGACGCCGATGCGGATCACGTGGGTGAACGCCGCGGGATCGAACTTGACGGATGGCTGCAAGAGTTTCTGCGCGACGTGGGTGGAGGCGCCCAGCAGCAAGGTGTAGCCATCAGCCGGCTGCTGCGCCACGGATTCGGCGGCAAGGATGCCTGCCGCGCCCACCTTGTTCTCCACCACGATGGGCTGGCCAAGCTCCCTGCCCAGCACTTCGGCCAGCTTGCGCGCCTGGATATCCGGGCCGCCGCCGGCGGCATACGGCACCACCAGGCGAATCGGGCGGCTGGGGTAGTTGTCCACGGCAAACGCCAAAGCCGGCGTGCCGGATGCTGTCGCAACGGGCAGCGTCAGCAGGGTCCGCAGCATCAGGCGACGCGTGCGGCAGATGGATGCAGGCATCTCGGTCTCCTTTCTGGTTTTGCCCGATTGTCACGCCGCGCCATCATTCGAGACAATGATCCAGTTCTTATGAATCCATCAGGATTGGTTATGGCAACGGTTTCCCCTTCGCGCGTGGCTGCGGCGCGCGCCGCCCATCCGAACCGGATCGACCGCCTGCGTATCCGCCATCTGCGGCTGCTGGACCTGGTGGCGCGAACCGGCTCCCTGACCGCCGCCGCCGAGGTCATGCACATCAGCCAGCCGGCGGTGACCAAGATGCTGCAGGAGCTGGAGCAAGCCTTCGGCTGCACGCTGATCGAGCGCACTACGCGAGGCGGCCGCCTGAGCCCGGCGGGCGAGCGCGCCCTGGAGCGCTTGCGCATTGCACTGGGCGCCCTGGATGCAGCCAGCGAGGCCTTGGCGGCCCGCCCGGAGATCCCGCTGGTGCGCATGGGCGTGCTGCCGCTGGTCGGGGTCAACGTGCTGCCAAGGATGATCGCCGCGCTAAGCCGGCAGGGTGTGCTGCCGCGCTTGCAGGTAAGGGAGCACACCGTCAGCGGCCTGCTCGGGCTGCTCGCCAGTGGCGAGCTCGACTGCGTCATAGGCCGGCTGGAAACCGGCCATCCCGCGCAATCGCGGGAACGGCTGGACATCACGCCGCTATGGGACGAACACCTGGCCATTGCCTGCGCGCGGGACCACCCCCTTGCCAGGCGCCGCGAGGTCAGCCTGCCGGCACTGCATGAAGGACCATGGATCCTGCCGCCGCGCGGCACCCACACGCGGGAGGTCTTCGAGCAGCCGTTTCTCGATAGCGGTCAGTTGCCGCCCGTGCCGCATATCGAATCCATCTCATTTCACAGCAGCTTGTCGATGGTTGCCGCGAGTGGCTTCCTGACGGTTGCGCCGGCCAGCGCCGTGCGCCACTACGCGCAGACGTCCATGGTGCACCAGGTGCGCTTGCGCACGCCGTTCGCCTCCGGGCGGATGGTGTTCATTACCCAACGGGATGCGGCAGTTGCGCCGGCGGTCACCTTGATCGCCAATGCGCTGCAGGAAGCCGGCAACCCTTAGGGACGCGCCGGACGGGTTGCCAGGTTCACGCAAACTCACATAGCCCCGCCCCCTGACCGGATATCATATGCCCACCAAACAAGGCGCTCCCGGCTGGCCCACGATCCGCGGATCCGCGCATCAGCCCGGGGCAGGCAGCTTCACCTAGCGATACCACTCATGAATCCCAATCCCGACACCCCCGCACGCCCGGCCATCCGTTCCCTGACGCAGCTTGAAGGGCGCGTGCTGGCCGTGCTGGTCGAAAAGCAGCATACGGTGCCGGACACCTATCCGCTGTCGCTCAACGCACTGGCATCCGGCTGCAACCAAAAGACCGCGCGCGCACCGGTGATGAATGCCTCCGAGGCCGAGATCCTCACTGCCATCGATGGCCTGAAGCGCCTGAGCCTGGCCATGGAAGGCAGCAGCAGCCGCGTGCCGCGATTCGAGCAGAACATGAAACGCGTGCTGGGCGTGCCGAGCCAGTCGGTCGCGTTGCTCACCACGCTGCTGCTGCGCGGCCCCCAGACGGCCGCGGAGCTGAGGCTGAACTCCGCGCGCCTGCACGCATTTGCCGACATCTCGTCGGTCGAGGTATTCCTGGAAGAACTGGCCGCCGCCGAACCACCCTTCGTCGTCAAGCTGCCGCGCGCTCCCGGCGGGCGAGAGAACCGCTGGATGCACCTGCTGTGCGGCGAAGTCAGCGTGGACGATATCCCCGAGCGCGGCGGCACCGACGATGGCATCTCGCCCTCCGAATTCGAGTCGCTCAAGGCCGAGCAAAAGGAACTGGCTGAAAAGGTGAACCGGCTTCAGGCGCTGGTGGAGCGCATGGCGGGCGAACTCGGCATTGCGATCGACAAGGCGGCGCCTTAGTCGCGAGCGCAGGCGCGAGGAGATCGCATTCTCCAGCCGGCGAAAGAGTGCCTGATAGACCATTTTTTACCCGGGCCGGCCGCGAACCCGCTCGCGCCGGAAACCGCATGGCCACGGTGCCCGCCGCACGCGGCTCCCGGCCTGTCGACGCGCCACAACAGATGTCGTTGGCCCGATTAGTGCTTGCGCGTATGATCGGGCATGAATGCTCCCTGTTCACCGCGAGGCCGCAAACCAGATTGTCACGGCTTCGCCAAGCTCCCATGGCGCAGCCTTCCAGGGCAGACCAAGACACTCCGCTGTCACAAATCTGTCCTTGAAAGGCAGCCATACTTTGCAGTCCAAACACGTTGAGGCCTTTGACGATGCGCGTGACGATTCGCACCATTACCATTCCAGGAAGCCAAGGCCGGGCCGCCCTTCACCAGGCCGTCGTGTATGCCACGACGGAGCAGGAGGCTGCACCACTCATGACGAGTGACTGGAGCCAGCGCGAGCCTGAAGTCTTCATGGCTGCCCAGACTTGGGCAAGACGCAATACCTACATCGTTTCGAATCCCCGCACTGGTGCGTTTTACGGGAGCCCTGCCGGGCGCTAGGCGGCGCCATCAACAGTGCGCAAGGGGCGCCGCACAAGCGCCCCACCGTCAAGCCACCCGGGCCCGATGCAGGCATCGCGTGCCTGGTGAGCGCCTTCAACGAAGGCCCGGGCATCTTTCGCCCTGACACTTTCGCCCCCTGATGCATGGACATGGCGCACCTTGCGCCAGCAGCTGAGTGTTCGCTCGCCATTCGCTATCATGCGCACCACATCCCATCGAAGGGCAGGCACCATGCCGGCGTTTTCCACGCCGGCCATGGGCCGCCACACCGAAAAAACCAATGACAACTCCATCCCTCGCCGACCGCCTGTGCCAACCGCGCGTGCTGCTGGTGCCCGGCGTCTACGACGCGTTCTCGGCGCTGGTCGCCGCGCAAGCGGGATTTGAAGCGCTCTACCTGTCTGGGGCCGCCGTGGCCTACACGCAGCTCGGGCGCTCGGACGTGGGCCTGACCACCGCCACGGAGACGGTGGATATCGTCGGCAGGATCACCGACCGCGTCGACCTGCCGCTGATCGTCGATGCCGATACCGGCTACGGCAATGCGCTCAACGTGATCCGGACCGTGCGCACGCTGGAACGCGCCGGCGCGGCCATGATCCAGCTGGAAGACCAGACCTTTCCCAAGCGCTGCGGCCATCTGGACAACAAGCGCGTTGTCACGCCAGCCGAGATGTGCGGCAAGCTCAAGGCCGCGCTGGACGCGCGCGCTTCGTCGCGGACCCTGATCCTGGCCCGCACCGATGCGGTGGCCATCGAGGGACTGGACGCGGCGATCGAACGCGCCGAGGCCTATGTGGCATGCGGAGTCGACGCGCTGTTTATCGAAGCCTTGCGCACCGAGCAAGACATGGCTCGCGTCTGCGCGCACTTTGCCGGGCGCGTTCCCTTGCTGGCCAATATGGTGGAAGGTGGCAAGACGCCAGTGCAGAGCGCTGCCGAACTCGCCGGCCGGGGCTTTCGCATCGTGATCTTCCCGGGTGGCGTGGTGCGCTTCATCGGCGCGCAGATGAAGCGCTACTACGGCAGCCTGCTCGAACATGGCACCACCGCGCCGATGCGCGATGCCATGCTGGATTTCGACGGGCTGAACGGCGTCATCGGCACGCCGGAGCTGATCGCGCAGGGGCAGCGCTACGGCGAGTGAGCCACGGCCGCTGGCGAGGGCAGCAAGCGGCACCTGAAATGCGCCGTCGCCCTCTTGCAGGCGCCACGCGCTTGTCGTACGCTGCCTGCCCCGGGCTGCGCCAGCCAGCCCGTCACCCGGAACGCCTGTCATGTCTCACCCGAAACCCGCCAGCTCGCTGGTCTACTCCACCGAACACGGCCGCATGTGCCCCGGCTGCGGCAATGCGCTGGCGGCCTGCACCTGCGGCAAGGCGCGGCCGGTCGCGCAAGGCGACGGCATCGTGCGGGTGTCGCGGGAGACCAAGGGCCGCAAGGGCAAGGGCGTGACGCTGGTGCGCGGCGTGGCGCTGGACGCGCTGTCGCTGGCGCAGTTGGGCAAGGAACTGAAGGCCGCCTGCGGCTCGGGCGGCACCGTCAAGGACGGTGTGATCGAAATCCAGGGCGACCACTGCGACACGGTCGTGGAAAAACTCAAGCAGCGCGGGATGACCGTCAAGCGGGCCGGCGGCTGAGCGCCCCTGGCCGGCGCATGAACTGGCCATGAACAGGCCATGAAAGGCCTTGATCAGCCCCTTGGCCAGCCTCCTAGCGGGTGCGCTGCTTGTAGACGATGGTGCCGTCGGACTTGCGCTGGGGCACGACCGGGTTGCGGGAGTTGCACACCGGGCAGCGAAACAGCGGGCCCTGGCCTTCGTCCTTGACCGTGACGTCCTTGGGGTCCCAACGCGTCTGGCACGACTGGTTCTGGCAGGTATAAAACATCGTCTTTCTCCGTATAAGGCGCGGATCGTAGCATGGTGGCAGCCTCGGCCCGTTCCGGCGCCGCTGCGCAGCCACATTAGCCGCCGCTTTTGCCACCCCGGCCACGCCGCCTTCGCCCTCTTCATCCCCACTGGCTATTCTGCTCCGTTTCCGAAAACGGATAAGCCTGCGCCCTGGCGTTTGCCCCCTGGCATGGCGCTGCGTGCACAGCAGTGGTGCAGGTTCGCCCTGATGCCGGATGGCGTGCCGCGCAGCCCGGCCAGCATTGGTGAATATCCCCGTGCCGCCGTTGCCGATTTCGGATAACGCCCGCGCCGCCCCCCTTCGTAGACTGGCCCCATTGCAAAGCGCATCCCAAGGAGCCATCCAGTGAACGAAGTAAGCACCAGGGCCATCACCCAACGGCCTGGCGTGGTACGCAGCGTAGCCGCAGCGACGATGTTGAGCGTGCTAGCCTTGCCAGCCGCCGCCAACGCCGCCAACGCCGCCAACGCCAGCGACGCCGCCAGCACCGCCGAACTGCAGCCGGAAACCCTCTCCGTGCAACCACTCGCGCCTGCCGACGATGGCCGGCTCTACATCTCCGATGTGGCATTCAAGCACATGGTGGACGGGCGCCTGCACGTGGTGGACGGCAAGCGCATGCGCTACCTCGGGCTGGTGCCGACCGGGTTCGGCGGCCAGAGCGTGCTGTCCCTGGACAAGCGCACGCTGTACGTGATCTCCACGTTCTACACGCGGCTCGCGCGCGGCGAGCGGGCCGATGTGGTGAGCCTGTACGACACCGCCACGCTGGCCTACCGCAGCGAGATCGTGATCCCGCCCAAGCACGCACAGTCCCTGAACTACCGGGGCATCGCCGCGGTATCCGCCGACGGGCATTTCCTCTATGTGCAGAATGCCACGCCCGCCACCTCGGTCAGCATCATCGACCTGCAGGCCGGCAAGTTCGTGGCGGAGGCACAAACCCCGGGCTGCTGGGGCATATTTGCCACCGAGGCGTCCAGCCAGCGTTTTCGCACCCTGTGCAGCGACGGCACCATGCTGACGGTGACGCATGACGCCGCCGGCCAGCCCGGCGGGCAAAAGCGCAGTGCGCGCATGTTCGATCCCGATGCCGATCCGGTCTTCCTGCACAGCGAGCGCGCGGGCAACACGCTGACCTTCGTGTCCTTCAACGGCAACGTCTATAGCGCGGATCTCGCAGGCGAGACGCCGGTTTTTGCGCAGCCCTGGCCCGTGGTGGACGCGGCGGACCGCAAGGCAGGCTGGAAGCCGGGCGGCTACCAATTGTTCGCGCTGCACGCAGCCACGGGCCGCCTGTACCTGGGCATGCATCCGCGCAGCAAGGAGGGATCGCACAAGACCCCCGCCGCCGAGATCTGGACCATCGACCTGGCGCAGCACAAGCGCATCGCCCGCGCGCCGGGGCAGAACGCGCTGGCGCTCACCGTCACGCAAGGGCCGCGGCCGACGCTGTATGTGCTGGACGCCGCCAGGGCCGGCGTGGTATCGCTGGACCCGGCCCGGGGCCTCAAGCCCGTGGCGCGCCTGGACCAGGTGGCGGAGAACGCGGTGCAGCTGGAGCTGCATCAATGAGCGCCGCCGCCGTGGTCTCCGACGTGCTGCGCGATCCGGTCGTGGTGGCGGCATGCTCCGCCGCTGCCGCACTGGTGCTCGCGCACTCCCTGTGGCCCAAGCTGCGCGACTTCTCCGGCTTCCGGGGCGCCGTCAGCGCCTACCGGCTGGTGCCCGACGCATGGTCGCGCCCGCTTGCGCTTGCCTACCTGGGCGCCGAGACGGCCAGCGTGGCGGCGCTGGTTGCCGCGCCGCTGCACCCGGGCGCGGCGCTGCTGGCGGCATGCGTGGTGGCGGTAGCCAGCGGCGCGGTGGGCATCAACCTGCTGCGCGGGCGGCGCGACATCCGCTGCGGCTGCGGCAGCGACGCCGACAACCTGCGGCTATCCAACGGCTTGCTGCTGCGCAACCTTGGCCTGCTCGCGGTGCTGGTGCTGGCCGCGATCGCTGCTGCCAGACTGGCGGACGGCACGGCCCCCCGTGCGTTCACGCGGCTCGACACCCTCGCCGCCGGCTTTTGCGCGCTCGCGCTGTTGCTGCTCTGGCTTGGCGCCACGCAATTGCTGGTCAATGCCGACCGCGCTGCCCGCCGCACCGGCCACCTCGCTTCCAGCCACCCTACGCATTCCCCCCTCTCGTGAGACTCCCATGACTGCTCTTGTGATTGCCAATATCGTGCTGTGGATCGCCGTGCTGGCGCTGCTCTTCGGTTTCTATGCCCTGGCCCGCCAGGTCGGCATCCTGTTCGAGCGCGTCGCGCCGATGGGCGCGCTGGTGATCGACGCCGGCCCGCGCGTGGGCGAGGCGCTGCCGCCCTTTGCCTTGCAGGACGTGCGTGGCGGCCCGGTGGCGGTGGGTGGCGCGCAGCCGCGCAGCACGCTGCTGTTCTTTCTCTCGCCAACCTGCCCGGTCTGCAAGAAGCTGCTGCCGGTACTCAAGTCGATGCAGGCCAGCGAGGCAGGCTGGCTGCGCGTGGTGCTCGCCTCCGACGGCGAACAGCCCGAGCACCTGGCCTTCCTGCGCCAGGCCGGGCTGGCAGCCTTCCCCTATGTGCTATCGCCCGAGCTCGGCATGCACCTGCAGATTGGCAAGCTGCCGTACGGCGTGCTGATGGACGAGCGCGGCACGCTGCGCGCCAAGGGCCTGGTGAACTCGCGCGAGCAGCTGGAGAGCCTGTTCACCGCGATGGACCTTGACGTCGGCTCGGTGCAGCAGTTCCTCGAAACGCATGCCTGAAAGCACTGAAGACAGGGAGAGAAAACCCATGTGGATGGACCGATTCTTCGAACACCAGACCCGGCGCGCGGCGCAGCGCACGGGCCGGCGCAGCGTGCTGGCCACGCTCGGCAAGGTCATGGTGGGGACGATGGCGCTGCCGGTGCTGCCCTTCGACCGCAGCGCGCATGCGGCGGGAGCACACGGCAGCAAGGCTGCCGGCCCGCAAGCGCAGGACGAAACCGCCTGCGACTACTGGAAGTACTGCGCGGTGGATGGCTTTCTGTGCGCATGCTGCGGCGGCACTTCCACCTCCTGCCCGCCCGGCACCGAGCCCTCGCGCGTGTCGTGGGTCGGCACCTGCCACAACCCGGCCGACGGCAGGAACTACATGGTCAGCTACAACGATTGCTGCGGCAAGACCACCTGCGGGCGCTGCGAGTGCAACACCAACGAGCGCGAGCGGCCGGGCTACCGGCTGGGCGTGCACAACGATGTGAACTGGTGCATGAGCAACGACAGCACCATGTTCCATTGCACCACCTCGATCATTCTCGGAGTCCAGGAATGAAACGGTCTCTCTCACGCCTCGCGCTGTGCCTGGCATGCGTGGCGCCCGCAAGCATCGCCCTTGCGCAGTCGCTGGCTGACCAGGGCAAGGCCTTGTTCGGCACGCACTGCGCCGCTTGCCACAATGCCGATGCCTCCGGCATCGCCGGCGTGGCGCCGCCGCTGGCCGGCGCGCTGCGCGAGCGGCTCGCTACGCCGGCCGGCCAGGCCTACCTGGCCAATGTGCTGACCCACGGCCTCGCTGGCCCGATCCAGTCGCAGGGCCAGTCGTTCAACGGCGTCATGCCCGGCTTCGCCACATTGCCGGATGCATCGCTGGCCGCCGTGCTGTCGTGGCTGGCGGTGAGCAACGGCGCGCCCGAGCAGGCCGTGAGCACCGATACGCTGGCCCGCGCACGCGCCGAGCGCAAGACCCCGGGCGCCGTGCGCAAGCTGCGCGAGGCGGGGCAATAGCATGGCATCGCGCAGCGCACGCACCTTGCGCGCGGCCGCGCAGCGCGGGCTGTGCCTGCTGGCGCTGGCCACGCTGGCCACGACCGCAAGCGCACAGGCCGAGCTGCGCCACGCGCGCGACAACTACCTGCTGCACTGCTCGGGCTGCCACCAGCCCGATGCACGCGGCAAGCCTTCGGCCGGCATCCCCGACATGCGCGAGACCATGCCCTTGCTGCTTGCCACGCCGGCCGGGCGCGCGTTCCTGATCCAGGTGCCAGGCACCTCGGCCTCCGCCCTGAGCGACGCCCAGATCGCAGGGCTGATGAACTGGCTGATGCCCGCGCTCACCGGCCGCGACGACGTGCAGGCGTTCAGCACCGAGGAGGTGGGCCGCTATCGCCGCCAGCCGCTCGACGACGTGAGCGCGCATCGCGCGGCGATCCTGGGCGGTGGCGCAACGCCGACGCAGGACAAGACCGCCCGCGCGAGCCCCGGGCCAATGTGACAAACTCACGCAAAACAAAGACGCGGGACAAAAACCCGGAACGAGGAACGACACGATGACCCCCACAGGCAACACAGACCGTGATAGCGGCAATGCGCGCAACGCCGTCGATGGCCCCGCCCCCGGACAACCTTCGCGGCGTCATTTGCTGGGCCACCTGGCAGGCGCCACGCTAGCCGGCATCGCCGCGGGCGTCGCCTCCGGCGGCGCCAGCGCGGCGCCCCCCGCCGGCAAGAACGGCGCACCGGGCACATCGGGCCCCGCCACCTCGGCTGGTGGCCCGAACCCCATCGTCATGATGCCGGCCTGGCAACTCTCGCGCGAGATCCATGCCCGTAAGCTGTCGGCCCGCGAAGTCATGGCGGCCTACCTGGACCACATCGCACGGGTGAATCCCGGCGCCAACGCCATCGTCGCGCTGCGTGAGCCCGAAGTGCTGCTGCGCGAAGCCACCGCCTGCGACCAGGCCCTCGCCGCCGGCGGCTCCGCCGGCTGGATGCACGGCATGCCGCAAGCCCCCAAGGACCTGGCGCTCACGCGCGGCATCCGCACCACCTTCGGCTCACCCATCTTTCGGGACAACGTGCCCACGGCGGACGCCATCATCGTGGAGCGCGCACGCGCCGCCGGCGCCGTGCTGATCGGCAAGACCAACACGCCGGAGTTCGGCCTGGGCTCGCAAACCTTCAACCCCGTCTACGGCGCCACCCGCAATCCCTTTGATGCAAGCCGCACCGCCGGCGGCAGCAGCGGCGGCGCGGCCGCCGCGCTGGCGCTGCGCATGCTGCCGGTGGCGGACGGCAGCGACTTCGGCGGCTCGCTGCGCAACCCGGCTGGCTTTTGCAACGTCTACGGCATGCGCCCCAGCGCCGGCCGCGTGCCCTACGGCCCCGCCCCGGAAGTCTTTATCCAGCAACTCGGCTACGAAGGGCCCATGGCACGCACCGTCGCCGACGTGGCCCTGCTGCTGGCCACACAGGCCGGCCCCGATGCGCGCACGCCGCAGGCACTCGCGCAGGACCCGGTGCTGGCCACGCTCACCCCGGCCAATGTGGCCGACGTGCTGAAGACCAACCTCAAGGGCAAGCGCGTGGCATGGCTGGGCGACTGGGACGGCTACCTGCCCATGGAAGCCGGCATCCTGCCGCTGTGCGAGGATGCCCTCAACGCATTCCCGGCCTTTGGCGTGCAGGTGGAAGCCATCAAGCCCCCGTTCTCGCCGGAACGGCTCTGGAAGACCTGGCTGGTGCACCGTCATTTCCTGGCCGGCAACGGCATGCTGCCCCTCTACCAGGACCCGGCCAAGCGCGCGCTGCTCAAGGACTCCGCGATCTGGGAGATCGAAGGCATGCTCAAGCTCAGCGCAAGCGACGTCTATGCCGCCAGCATGGAGCGCAGCGCCTGGTATCAAGCGCTGCTAGGCGTGTTCAAGCAGTTCGACTACATCGCGGTGCCAACCGCGCAAGTGTTCCCGTTCGATGTGAACCAGCCCTGGCCGAAGCAGATCGCCGGCCGCGAGATGGATACCTATCACCGCTGGATGGAAGTGGTGTTTCCCTGGACGCTGTCGGGATGTCCGGCGATTAGCGTGCCGGTGGGATTTGGGCCGCAGGGGTTGCCGATGGGGATGCAGTTGATTGGGCGGCCGCGGGACGATCTGTCGGTGTTGCGCCTGGCGCGGGCCTATGAAGAAGAGCGGGATTGGGTGGGGAAGCGGTTGCCGTCGGCGATGATGGGGTAAAGGACCGCGTGAGGCTTGAGGCTTGCGCATTCAACGGGCCATCGCGCAAACCGCAGGCGGGATGCGCCACGCCACCCCTGTTGCATCACCGCTCCGGTTTTGTTCGTCGTGTCTGGTAATGCAGCTTCCCATTGCGCGTGCGGCCTATGGTTGTCTCCAGCCATTTGCCGTCAGCCGTCAGGCTTTCGTCCCAGGTCGAAACCAGCGTCAGCGTTCTGCCGGCGTAACGGTAGGTTTGCGCCGAGTGGCTGCAGCAGCTATTGCGCTGCGCCGAGTGAACGGAGCGCGTGCGGGAGTCGATGGCGATCTGCGACAGTCCCGACAAGGTCTCGTCAAAAACGAACCGTCGCCGGGCGGCGTCGAACAAGAAGAAGTTCTCGGTGCTGTTCGGCCCGGCGCCTCCCGACAAGCCAGGAATCGAAATGTCCGGATGGCCGTCGAAATTGGCGTCGATCACGCGCAAGGTGTCCACGGACGCCGCAAAGCGGGAATGGGAATCGAAGTCACGAATGACCTGAGTACGAACTCCGGATTTCCGGTCGATGATTTCAATGGCGACCGCCTGCGGAGAGTCGGATGTGAGCTCGTCCTCGATAAATGCAACGCGAAACAGGAAACTGCTGGTTCTGGCACGTTGCTCAACCCAATTCACCGCGACCGCATCGTCGCGGTCGATCCAGCCGTGGGTGATCGAGCCGTCCCGCCCGACGCGCTCGATTTCGTACCATTGCGCATCCATGGAGAGAACGGGAACATAAGTCCCCGCGTCGAGACGGGTCAGGATCGTGTCACGTTCGGCTTGGGCAAACAGTGGCACCGCCTTGGCGAGATACAAGATTGTCCGGTAAGGGCGGACCCTGTCGAGTGCAAAGCCATCCGTGTAGTAAGCCATCTCATAATGGTCGACCCCCTTGCCATACGCCTCGGAACTGCATACGCCAAGCGCGCAAGCGCCGACCTCGTCGGCCGTTGGCTTGCGTTGTGGCCGAATGGTCTCGGTGCTCAGGTACGTCGTCCTGGGCTGCCAGGTCACGGTGAACGCCGCCGCCGTCCACCGCCTCAGCGGTACCTCAGACTCGTTACTGATGTTGGTTCGGCAGAACGGCTGGGATGCCGAGTAGTCGTTCCAGCCCGGAAAGGCGTAGGCCGCGCATAGCTTGTTCGCGGAGTTCACATCGGCCTTGTAGTCCTTGTCCACAAGAAAGTGCACCCTGTTGCCGTCCGAACCGGGTTCGTGCGACACCACGGCATAGCTGATATCCGCCGACTTGGGCAAGGCGTGCTCGAAGCGCTCCTTGAAGCGGCTTGTCTCAGCCTCCGGCATTCTGTTGGGCGGGCTCAGATGGGAGTCTGGCTCGACACGATAAATGCCTGGCGCCAGGAAGTCGGCCGCGAAAGCCGAATGCATGCACGCGAGAGCAAGGGCCAGAGCGGCGGTAGTGGCAGACGTGGCAGAAGTGGCCTTATAGCGAATGGGGAGCAGCACGGCGATATGTCGGGAAATTGCAGGAATGCAGTCGGTTGGCTAAAAGGCCCGGGCATTGAAAGTCCGGAATCAGGTATTCGTTTCCGTTCAAAGGAGGCGCTGGCATGGCCTCGCAAGCAACTGCCTCGATGCCATGCCGTCTTGCCAAGTCCTCCTGCGAACTGTCATAAGCCGCAGCTTAGCTTACATGCGGTGTAATGCACTTACTATCGCGGAGCGTGCCGGCAAAACGCGCAATGCCAGCGCCATCCGCAGCACCGGGACCATCAAAGCTGGCTCCCGCCAGCTCCAGCGTGCTGCCTCGCAGCTCGATCCTGACCGGATCGGTCTTCTTCCACTGCTTCTTCGGCACCACCAGCCTCCAGACCGTCTCCTTGCCGGGGCTGCGCAACAGCGCGATGACCCCGACATACTCCGCCTCGGCATGCATCGGCTCGCTCAGGCTCACGCTCGCATCGGGGCGCAGGATGACGTCCTTGGTCGCCAGCAGATCCGGCTTGAGGGCCACGAGGTCATTCGTCTGCAACTGCGCATAGCTCAGTTGTTCAAAGGCCTGCGGCGTCTTCAACTGGTAGATCCGCACCACCGTCGACAACGATTGCCCGGCGCCGCTTGTATTTGACGACGACCGGCTGGTCAGATCGAGGCGCATGGTCTTGACCTGGGTCGTGAAGGCCCATTTCGCCGCCTCCACCGTGCTGTCCTTGACGGCCTGGCCCACGCCGCAACCGGCTATATGGGTGGCAACCAGCAGTAGGGCGCCGTTTCGAAGCTGTCGCCTCATCGTGTTGATCCTCTCTGTGTTGCTGTAGCGTATTGCTTGGTTTCATTGACAGTGCGGGTTCAGCGTTGCGTTGGCTGCGCCGAGCTGTGCCCGCGCCAGTTGCCGAGCTGCACACGGGTGACGGCATCGCCGGCGCCCGTGGCTTCGGCTTCGTCGGATTGCCTGAGCTGCGTGGTGTAGCCCAGGCTCACCTGGTCCGAATTCAGGGCCGGCGCCGGCATCAGCGCGGGCCTCACATGCATCTCCAGATGCGCGCACGCTTCATAGCCCAGGTAGAAGCGCAACAGCGCCGTCACCTCCCGGTGCAGGGCACGGCCCGGCATCAGCCCCAGCACCGAGTCGCGCGCCTGCGGCGCGATCACCACGCGTACGGTGTTTGCGCGGTCATAAAAGCCGCGCCCGAGCACACAGCTTTCCCCCAGCGGCATCCGATCGGTGGCGTCGAGGTGCACCCACACGGGGTAGAACTCCTCCACCGTGATGCGCGCGTCCGGCACGGCATGCTGCAGCACGCCGGCGAGGCCCTCGGAGGTACGTGTGCGCTGGCTGGCCAGCCCCAGCATCGACAACAGCTTGCGTGTGGGGACGCTCTCTTCGGCACCCGGCCTGCCGAAGCCCAGCCCGAGCAGGCTCAGCAGGTAGCACGACACGGCGTCTTGTCCGCCGCGCCGGAAGCCCACCGGATAGCGGTACTTGCGCGCGACGCGGTAGAACTGCGTGACGATCCGGTGGTGAAACAGGTCCAGGAAGGCCGCCAGCGGCTCTGCCCCGTCGCGACGCTGGGCGATCTCGTCCACGAAGTAGGACGGCATGCGCGCATCAACGCCGTAAAGGCCCAGGAAGGTGGTCCGCACCACCGGCGCTCGCTCGGGGTGGTCGCCGTCGTGCTCGACCGCATACATCTCCCGCCCCGGGAAGCCCAGCCGCCCATACGAGCGGAAGCGCACCGGTTCATTGGCCGGGGAATCGGTCGTGCCCAGCGCCGGACACCGCGGCGCGGACAACTCGATCAGTTCGCAGAGCCGGAAGAAGTTCATCTGCGGCGCACGGGCGAGCAGCGCCGGCAGCAAGGCGCGCTGCGCCCCGGTTGCAGGCGGATTCGGCGGGCTCAAAACGGTGCCCCCTCTGCCTTGCTGTCGGGCCAGGCGAGCCGCTTGCCGCTTGGCTGCGACACGATCACCAGCCGGGTGTACAGATTCAGCGTGGCATAGAGCGCCAGGAACCGGCTGAGCATCTCGCCGAAGAGCTCGACGTCGCCCTCGCCGGCAAAGCGGGTGCTATCCAGCAATACCTCGATCTCCACGCCGCGCAGCAGGCCGCCTTTGACGAGCTTTTGCAGGGGCCGGTGCCGCACGTCCGTGATGGCGTCGATGCGCCGGCGGTTCATCTCGCCTTGCGTCCAGTCGTAGAGTGCAAGACTGCCGCGCAGGACCTCGGCATCGAGCAGCGACAGGTAGTTTGGCGCCAGATGCGACAGCACGCGCCAGTGGAAGCGCTCGGCGGTGGGCGGGTACACCGGCAGGGTCGGCGCGGTCAGGTTGCGCACGGCGCTGATGTTGGCGAACCCGCTGCGCATCTGCGTAATGCCGGCCTCGCGCAGACCCTTGCGGGGCAGCATGCCATTGGTGCCCGTGACCGACAGCGACAGCGTCTCCTCGGGCAGGGTCTGTTGCTGCTCCCAGACATGGCCGCCAAGCACCACCCAGGTGTCGAACCTGCCCGAGGGCCCGCGGCGCATGCG
This sequence comes from Cupriavidus sp. MPR-AND1C, assembly GCF_058809705.1. Taxonomy (NCBI): domain Bacteria; kingdom Pseudomonadati; phylum Pseudomonadota; class Betaproteobacteria; order Burkholderiales; family Burkholderiaceae; genus Cupriavidus; species Cupriavidus sp. MPR-AND1C. Next base: position 134,456 of record NZ_JBXASU010000008.1, read on the forward strand.
GGTGTGGAAGTAGCGCTCCGGCATCTCGTGGCGCAGCATGCCACCCCGGTGGCGAAAGGCGGCGAACGGCGCGTACTCGAAGCGCGCGCCGTTCGCCGCCTCGAAGCCCCGCACGGTGTCGACCGAGTACGCTTCGACATGCTGCCCGTGTTGCTCCATGGCCCGCACCCGGTACTCGGTCTCGAGGTGCGTGACCGTGATCGGGTCGGCTTCCAGTTCGAACAGGTTGATGATGGGCGTGCAGAAGAGCCGCACGTTCTCGGCCGAGAAGCGCATGTCGCCGGGGAACGGCCTGGCCAGCACCACCTCCACGTCGACGTGCCCGGCGCCCGGGGGAATGGCGGCCATGTCCAGCCCCACCAGGTCGACGAACATGAACTTCTCGGCAAAGGTGAAGTACTCCAGCAGCAGCTGGTAGCCACCAAAGGCATTGTCCGGCTTGGGCCACAGGCGCGCCTGCGTGTCGAAGCCGGCCGCTTCCAGCGCCAGGCCGGGCATTGCCTGGGGCACGCCCGGCTGGTCAGCCGGGTAGCCGGGGATGCGCACCTGCATGGCCTGCGCCCGGGCGGTGAGCGCGGCATACAGCGCCAGCGCCAATGGCCGGTCGGCATGGAGGTAGAGCCGCAGGCGCGGCACCGCCAGTTGCTCGCGCAGTGCCTGCGCATGTATTTCGAGCCTGAGCCGGATCACCGAGCGGCCATCCTCGCGCGCATAGGCGTTGGCCTCGGTCAGGCGCAGCGGGTACAAATCGACCGCCTGCGTGGTCCGGTAGATGCATTGCACGGCATCATTGCCGCCGGCGGCCTGCGTGCCAAGCGGGACAGGGTCGGACTGCACCTCCAGTCCGGCCGGCAGGGTTTCGTGGCGCTGCAACGTGTCCGTGTTCGGGGACACCTCGAGGATCGACAGCGACGGGATCATCCGCAGGTAGTGCGGCCACAGCATGCTGACCAGCCCTTCGGTCAGTTCCGGCAGCTCGTCGTCCAGCTTATGGCGCAGCCGCCCCATCAGGAAGGCGAAGCCCTCGAACAGCCGCTCGACATGGGGATCGCGCTCGCCGATGCCGTCAATATTGAGCATCCGTGCACGGTCGGGAAAGGCCTGGGCGAACTCCTTGCCGGCTTCGCGCAGGTAGCGCATTTCCGCTTCGTAGTAGCGCAGGATTTCGTTGTCTTGGGTGGGATCGGTCATGGGGCTCTCAGTTAACTCGCCGGTCAGGCGATGGCCACGGCACGGGCCGGGTCGATGGCGGTCAGATCGCCGACCAGGGCTTCAATACGCTGGGCAAGAGCGGCCTTGTCCACATCCTTGCGCGTCATGCGGGCCTTGAGCAACCGCAGCAGCTGTTGCTTGGCCTCGAACGCGAGCGAAGGCTCCCAGGTGGCCAGCTCAAAGCGTTGCGCGTTCCTCTCGAGCGCGCCCAGCAAGTGCAACGCCGTGTCCGGCCGGGCCGCACGTTCGGCCACGCGCGCCATCACCAGTTGCCGCACGAAGCGGTCGCGCTCGCCGTCCGGCGCCGGCAGGCCCTGCAGCCAGGCGAACGCGGCATCGAGGCTCTGTTGGGCGGCGAGGTCCGCCGCCTGGGCTTGCGTCTCCGCCCAGTCGGTGCTGGCGGACGCGACCGATACCGGCGCCATGGGCTCGCCGCGCTCGACATCGCGTACGGTGGCATGGCGCGCAATCCACGCCAGCGTGGTGTCATCCGCAAACGGTGTGCCGTCGGTGAAAGCCAGTTGATCGAGGCCGGGCAGGCGTTCGAGCATCAGTGCGCAGTCGGTGGCAAGCAGGTCGCGCGCGCGGCCGTACGCGCCGCCTGCCTGATCCTGGGCCGTGAAAGCGTAGTACTGCAGGTCCAGCCAGAAATGATTGGCGCCTTCGGCGAAGGCCTGCTCGATGCGGTCGAGCAGTTCCGGCCACTGCTTTTGCAGCATCAGGCGCTTGAGCTGGGCGCGCAGTTCGGCGCGCGGCGCCACCAGGCGCGTCTTGCCGCTGTGCTCGTGCGGCGGGATCTCGGTCAACGTATCCCACCGTACGCAGCGCATCAGGCGGTAGGCCGCGAGGTAGCCCTGCGGTTGCTGGCGCAGGTACAGCGCCATCTGGCGCGCCCGATCCAGCAGATCACGTGTCGAGGCCACCTCGCCCGGGGCTGGCAGGACCGAGGCGGCCGCAGGCCCGGATGGCGCGTCCCCGCCAGGATTGCCGGTGGCCGAAGGGGACTCGACCCGGCCCGCGAAGCGGCGGATGAGGCCATCCAGCGCCGGACGCGCCGGTTCCGGCCACTGCGCCGTGCGCTCGAGAATCAGCGCCAGCGCCGACAGGGTACGTTCCAGCGGCGCGCCGGCCAGGCCCGGCACCCGGTCGAGCCGGTCCGTGAACGTCGCGCCGGCCAGCCATTCGAGTGCCGCCTTGCGGCTCTCGGCCCGGGCGGGCAGCAGCCGGGCGCCAAAACGGTCGAGCAGTGCCGACAGCAACTCGAAGCCCGCGGCGACGCCCTCGGCGCCATCGCGCCGCATGCGCCCGTAGACGTAATACACGGCAAGGCGCGCGTCCTTGGCGGTCAGCTTGAGCAGCCGCTCGGCGGACTCGACGATCAGCGTGTCGTTCACGCCGGACAGCTTGGCAACCTCATCCTTGATGGCGAGGAAGTCGTCGTCGTAGCCCGGATCGTCGCCGGCCGGGGCGTCGGGACGGATGGGCTGCAGCCATGGGTCCCAGCGCGCCTGCGTGGAGCGAGCCAGATCCGCAGGGGCACGCGCGCCGAAGAGCGCGTTGAGAAGGTTGTTGAACATGATTTGTCGTTTGTCCCTGTCTGTCTGCGTTTGTCCCTGTCTGTCTCTACTTGCGCAGGCCGGGTGTGGCGCGGGCCGCCGCCTGCGGCTCCCGGCCCACGAAGATCCGCGTTGGCAGCACAAAGCCCCGCAGCGCCAGCATCTCCAGCGGCCCCTGCCCGACTTCGGTGCGCATCAGGTAGCGCACCGGATAGGTCACGTCCGCCGCAACGGGCGCCTGGGCGCTGCGCGCGGTCAGGCTGTCGGGATCTTCGGCGAAGGTCCGGCCGTGCGCATCGGCCTGGCGCTCGGCACCGGCCTTCGGCCCTTCCTGCGCTTCCTGCCCGTCCTGCCCGTCCTGCCTGTCCAGCTCTTCCGGCCTCGCCTGCCACGTCAACTGGTAGTTCGCGCTATCCACCGGTTCAATGTGCGCCCGCTCGAGCATCCGCACCAGGCCCCAGCGGCCGCCGAACTCGTAGCTCTTGCTGGTGCCGGCGCGCTCGGTCTGCCACTGCAGCCGGGTGCCCGGGTCCTGCAGGGTCTTGCCCGGCCACGTCATCGCCTGCCACGTCTCGCGCTGGTTGTAGTAGTGCAGCGTCTGCCCATCGAGCGTCAGCAGCGTGTCGATCAGGCCCGGGGTCGGGATCGGCCTGAACGCGAAGCGGTATTGCGGCTCGCCCTGCGCCAGCAGGTGCGCCGCCAGGCGCTGCAAGGTGTTGATCGCGTTGAGGAAGGCCGGATCGAAGGACTGCGCCTGCCCGCCGGTGGCCGCCGGCAGCCACTGGTCGCCCTGAAGCTCGAGCACGCCCGCCAGCTGCGTGCCGAGGAAGGACCCGATCAAGCCGCTGTGCGGGCGCAGGAAGCGCGCCAGTTCAACCAGCGAGGCATCATTGGCGGTGTCGGCAAACGGATAACGTCCGGCGAACGAACGGCTCCACGTCATCGCAATGCTCTGGCGCCACGCGTCGTTCAGGCTCGCCTGCGCCGGTTGCAGCACCGTCTGCGTGGCCTGCGCGATGGGCCGCACGAACAGCGTCTCGCCCATGCCCGCCCACTGGCTGCCGAGGCTGGCCGCCATCAGCTGCGCATAGGCGTGGGTGTCGGCCAGCTCCGAGCCCTTGCCCTGGAACAGCGCCTGCGCCATCTGGCGGGCCTGCGCATCGGCATCTGCGCTGTTGCCGACCTGCTGCAGGCGCAAGCGCAGTGCCGTCGCGCGGTCAAGAAAGCGTTGCAGGCTCAGGTCACCGCTGGCGCCCGCATGGGTGCCAGCATGGGTGCCCGCGTTGGCGCTGCCAGGCTGGCCCTGCGCCACCAGCCGCAGCACCGGGCCAAAGGCCGCGCCCAGCGGCCCCGCCGCGTCGGGCTTCGCCACCTCGGGCCCCGCCGGCTTCTTGCCCAGCAGGTCCTGCGTCCTGGCCACCAGCGTGTCGGACAGCGAATCCTTGCGGGCACCGGCCCCGCCCTGGTATTCGAGCGACTTCATCAGCGCGATCACCGGCGACTGGCGCGCATCGGCCATCAGCTTGAGCTGCGCGATTGCGGCCGGCAGGGTCGGCGCGGCCTCCCATTGCAGGCTGTTCATGAAGTCCTGCCAGCGCTCGGCGTAATCGGCGAA